>JBBWZU010000386.1:0-6763 GCA_039649225.1 Hyphomicrobiales bacterium
ATCGGCGCGGCTATGACGGCGAATGGCAGTTGCGCCGCGATTTCTACGCGACCGTCGGCCCGTTCCTCAAACCGGGCGGCGTCATCGTGGTGTGCGAGAACAACCGCGCCTCGAGCGTCGACGACGACTTTCGCCGCATGATCGAGGATGGCGGGCTGACCATCGTGGCGACCCACAACGACGTGCCGGGACGCACCAAGGAAGACCGCTTCTATTTCATGATCATCATGCGCAGAGGCGATACGCCGCCGGCCTGGGCCAAGGCTGTGTAAGGCGTCCTACATCGAGATGTTCGCGGCCTTGATGATCGGCCCCCACTTCTTCAGCTCGCTCGCGACGTAGGCCTTCAAGTCGTCCGGCGTACCGCCCGCGGCCTGCATGGAAAACTGAATGAGCTGAGCCTTGCCCCTTTCGCTCTTCAGATAGTCGTTCGTCGCTGCGTTGATCTTGTGCACGATGTCGGCGGGCGTGCCGGATGGCGCAACGATCGCGTACCAGGCGGTCGCCTCGAAGCCCGGGAAACCTGCTTCCGACACAGTCATGACGTTCGGCAGTTCCGGCGTCCGCTCGCTCGACGTCACCGCCAGCGCACGTAGTCTGCCGTCATTCACCAGCGGCACGTAGGTCGGCATGAAATCCATGCCGACCTGCACCTGACCGCCCAGCAGATCCGTCGTCAGCGGCGCCGTGCCGCGATACGGCACATGGGTCATCTTGATGCCGGTGTGCTGCTGCAGCAGTTCGGAGGTGATGTGCCCGAGCGTGCCATTGCCGGGATTACCCGCGTTGATCTTGCCCGGGTTGGCCTTGGCGTAGGCGATCAGCTCCTTCAGGTCTTTGGCTGGCGTCGAGGGATGCGCCACGATGACGAGCGGCGACTTGGAGACCAGCACGACCGGCGTCAGATCCTTCTCGGGATCATAAGACAGGTTCTTGTACATCAGCTTGTTGGTCGCGATCGGTCCGGGCGTGCCGAACAGAAGCGTGTAACCGTCAGGCGCCGCCTTCGCGACCGCGGCACCGCCGATATTGCCGCCCGCGCCGGCGCGATTGTCGACGATGAATTGCTGGCCGAGCTTCTCGCTCAGCTCCGCCGCCACGGCACGCGCCAGCACGTCGACATTGCCGCCGGCCGGGAACGGCACGACGACCGTGACCGGACGCGCCGGCCAGTTCTGCGCCAACGCAGCCGCCGGCAACATCAGCGCCGTGATGACGGCAAGCAGCAACGTGCGGATCGCGCCAACGCGCATGGTCTTCCCCTCCCATCGTGCCTCGCATGCCAGAACGGCGAGGCTGCCTTGTTTGAACAAGGAATAGACCGGGAAAGACGCGCGTGCTATCCGAATTTCAAAATAAGGACTTCTGTTTCGTCTATCAGAACAAGAGGAAGCGCCGCCGAATGACCGCATCGCGCCCATCTCCCGTCGAATTTCGTGCCCGCTTTGCGGCGGGCGAGCAGCTTGTCGGGACCTTCATCAAGACGCCGACGAGCCATGGCATCGAGATTCTCGGCGATCTCGGCTACGACTTCGTGGTGATCGACGAAGAGCATGCGCCGTTCGACCGCGTGTCGATCGACGTCGGCATCTTGGCAGCACGCGCGTCCGGCACGGCCGGCTTCGTGCGCGTCGCGGCGCCGACCGCGGACAACATTCTCTCGGTGCTCGACTGCGGCGCAACCGGCGTGCTGGTGCCGCATGTCTCGAGCGTCGCGAAGGCGAAGGAAATCGTCGCGGCAAGCCGCTATCGCGGCGGCCGGCGCGGCTTCTCCGGCTCGCCGCGCGCGGGCCGCTACGGCGGCGCCGGCATGGCGCAGCACATCGAGGCGCAGGACAAGACCGTCACGGTGATCGCGATGATCGAAGACCCGGAGGCGCTCGACGAGATCGACGCCATTGTGGCGGTGGACGGGCTCGACGGCTTCTTCATCGGCCGCGGCGATCTGACCGTCGCGTTCGGCGCGCCCTCCCATGATGCACCGGCGGTGCGCGATGCGGTGGAGAAGATCACCAAGGCGGCGAAGAAGGTCGGCAAGCCGGTCTGCGTCATGGTGGGCAGCGCCGCGGAGGCGAAGTCTTTCAAGGCGCAGGGCGCGAGCGCCTTCATCGTTTCGACCGACCAGGGTTTCCTGCGCCGCGCGGCGGGCCAGGCGCTCACCGAGATGACCGCGCTCAAGGCGTGAACCGAACCGACGCAGCCCGCCGCGTATGCGCGCGGGCGTTACGAGACTAAGGGAGAACAACAGATGTCGATGTATGACACTTCCGATCCGCGCGCGGCGCTGAACGCGCCGGCCAAGAGCAGCGTGCCGCCGCCGACCGAATACGCGGCCGCCGAATACGCCAAGTTCTACCAGACCAAGCCGCAGGAAGACGACAAGAACGGCAAGACCTGGTACGCGCGCGGGCAGAACTTCACCATCGCCTACACCGAGGCCGCGCCCGGCGCGACCTTCCCGCGCAAGGGCCAAGCGGATGAATACGTCGTGCTGCTGCACGATGCCGATACGACGGTGGACCTCGCTGCGGGCTCCGAAAAGAAGTCGATCGGCGGCTACACGGTGACGTTCGTTCCGCCCGGCGACAGCAGCGTCACGCTGCCGAAGGGCGGCCGCCTCGTGCGCATGTTCACGACGCGCTCGGCCGACATTGCGGCGAAGTGCTCGAACGCGGCGAGCTACGCCAAGCCGCATCCGAACATTCCGCCGTTTCAGGCCTGGCCGGAGCCGAAGGACGGCTACAAGATCCGCAGCTACAGCCTCGACGTGCCGCCGGAGCCGGGCCGCTTCGGCCGCATTTTCCGCTGCACCACCTTCATGGTGAATTATATCGACCCGAAGAAGGGCCCGCGCGACATCACCAAGCTGTCGCCGCACTATCACGACGACTTCGAGCAGTGCTCGCTCGCGCTCGACGGCGCGTTCATCCACGATATCCGCTGGCCGTGGACGCCGAACATGCACATGTGGCGCGAGGACGATCACGAGCACTGCGGCACACCTTCGATCGCGGTTATTCCGCCGCCCTCGATCCACACGACGCGCGCCGTGAACCCCGGCAACAACCAGCTCGTCGATATCTTCTGCCCGCCGCGCGTCGACTTCTCGGAAAAGAAGGGCTGGGTGCTAAACGCCGACGACTACCCGATCCCCGGCGGGCACTGAGCGACCCTCCTGATCAGCGAGCGAGACCATGTCAGAAACATCAGCCACCAAATTCGAACCCCGCCCGCAGGAAGTCGCGAAGCTGCTGGTCGGCGCCATCGACCTGCACTGCCATTCCGGCCCGGCCGCGATGCCGCGGATTCTCGATCATCACGAGGCGCTGATGGATTGCGCCGGCGCCAAGTTCACGGCGCTGGTCTACAAGGATCATTTCTATCTCGGCACCTCGCACGCCATGATCCTCGAAAAGCTGTTTCCCGAAACCAACGTAAAACTGTTCTCCGGCGTCGCGCTCAACAATGCGAGCGGCGGCATCAACCCGCACGCGGTCAACCACGCGATCAATATCGGCGCCAAGATCGTGTGGCTGCCGACGCTCTCGGCGGCGAATCACATCGCGAAGCTCGCGACCGACGCCAAGAGCTTCCCGAAAACCGCCAAGAAGATGCTCGATCCGATCCCGCTCAGCGCGCTCGACGCCAACGGCGAGCTCTCGGACGACACCAAGCAGGTGCTCGACCTGATCGCCGAGGGCGACATCATCCTGGCCGGCGGACATCTTCCGGCGTCCGAGCTGCACCTGGTGTTTGCCGAAGCCAAGGCGCGCGGCGTCAAGAAGATGATGGTCAATCATCCGACCTACATCGTCGGCTGCACGGATGAGGACATCCGCCAGATGGTGCGGCTCGGCGTCTACATGGAGCACTCGATCTGCATGTTCGTCGAGGGCAAGGCGCACAAATATGGCCCCGACAAGCTCGCGCACCTGATCGAGGTCGCGGGTGTCGATCACACGGTGCTGTGCTCGGACTTGGGCCTGACCGGCTCACCGCGCCCGGTCGATGGCTACCGCGCGATCGTGCAGCAGCTGCTCGATTTGCAATTCTCCGAAGCGGACATCCGCAAGATGATCAGCCGCAATGCGGCGGGATTGCTCAACCTTGCGGCGCCGGCGGTGGATCAAAAGGTGGCGTAGGATCGGCCGTTATCGCTGGCGGGCGTGCTGCAAACTCTACCCTCATCCTGAGGAGCGATCCGAAGGATCGCGTCTCGAAGGATGGCCGCAAACCCCGAGTGCCCGCCCTCGTCCTTCGAGACGCGTGCTTCGCACGCTCCTCAGGATGAGGGCTAAGAGGATTCAGGATGAGGGCTCTGTGATTTTCGGCACATACCTTTTCCAATTGTCCGTCACCAGCGGCATGTCGGCGAATGTCTTGCGCTGATCCGCCGCATGGCCGATGAGATCGGCGGCGCGCAGTCTGTGCGCAACGAGATACTCCGAGAAGTCGCGCAGCGAAATCTCCAGCAGCTCAAATCCGCGCAGCATCACCGGCGAGGCCATGGCGACGGCGGACGCACCCGAGAGCATCATGCGCGCGATATCGAGGCCGCTCTGCGCGCCATTGATGCCGATCAGCGGCTTGTCCTTGCCCAGTGCGGCGCGCGTGCTCGCAAGCCAGTGACAGGTCATCGGCAAATTCCAGAAGCCGCCGACGCCCAGACTCGTGCCGAGCATCGGCGCCAGCGTCTCCACGTCCGGAATGAACCCGAGCAGGCGCCCGGCCATCACGACCGAATCCGCGCCGGCATCGAACGCCGCGCGCGCCAGATCCGGCACGCGCTCGCTCTGGCCGGTGAGCTTGATCCAGAGCGGGAGCTTGATCGCCCGCCGCATGCTCGACACCATCACGCTCACACGCGCGGGATCGAACTCCGTCGTCACGTTGCCCTTTGTGGTCACGCTGGCATAAGGCGTGCCGATGTTGAATTCGAGCACGCGGATGCCGGCCTGCTCGATCAGCTTGCCCATCCGGCAGGCTTCATCGAGGTCGGACAAAATCAGGCTCGCAACCGCATAGGAGTCCGACTTCGCGGCTTCGTGATCGAGCCGGGCGGTCTGCTCCAGCCATATATCGAAATCCTGCGGCGTCAGGCCGGAGCGGGTCGCAATCGTCGCACTCATCGGCGCGGCGGCGTCCCATGGCACCGGCCGCCATTGATCGTCCAATACGGCATATTCGGCGCGCTGGAGCTGGTCCTTGCCGCCCTCGCGCTCATTGGTGGACTTCACCACCACGGCGCCGGCACCGGCCGCAACGGCGCGGCGCACGCCCGCCGCATCGATCAGGTGCTCTGCCGCGGCGGCGATCAGCGGATTCTTCAGCGTCACCGCGCCAACGCGGGTCGTCAGGTCTGCGCTCATGGAGTCCTATTTCTCGCGATAGCCGATATTGGCGGAGATGCGCTTGCCGGCATCGATGATCTGCTTGATCTGCTTGGCCGACGGGTCCTCGGGAATGAACTGCACGGAGTCGACGATCGCGATCGCGCCGACAAAGCTGCCGAGCGCGTCCATGATCGGCGCCGCCAGCGCATTCAGCCCGATGATCGACTGGTTCGGCGCGGTCGCCCAGCCCTGGCGCCTGATCTGATCGAGCTCGGCGCGCAGCGGCGTGCGCTCCGTCACCGTAAAGGGTGTATTGCGCGACGGCGCTTTCGCCAGCGAGCGCTCCATCACGGCATCGCCGCCGAACGCGAGCAGCAGCTTGCCCTGGGCAGTCGCATGCGTGGCGAGCGTGGAGCCGGGTTTGACGCCGATCTCATAGGCCGACCGTCCGGCAATCGTGGCGATCACCCGCATGCCGTCGTGTTCCGGCTGTGACAGCGCCACCGCATGACCGAGCGAGGTCCGCAAGCTCTCCATCACGGGCCGCGCCGCGCTGGTCAGCTCGAAGTTTTCGCTGACCGCTCGACCGAACGCGATCAGCCGCGCGCCGGAGCGATACCGCTCGGTCTCCTCCTCGCGCATCACATAACCGGCGGCGACCAGCGTCTGCAGGTGCCGATGCATCCGGCTCTTGGTGGTGTCGAACACACGCGCCAGATCCGTCACGCCGACGGTCGAGCGGTGCTGCGCCAGATATTCGAGGATCTGCAGCGCGAACACGACCGCCTGAACGCCCTCGCCACGCTGTCCTCCGGATATGCGCGGCATCCTAGGCCTTGGTCCTGTTGCGACTCGTCATGCGCGCGAAGCCCAACTGGTCGCGTTACCGGCGACTTGCGCCGCAATCTCTTCCGGCGCGGCGCGCGTATAGTCGCGCGACACCATCGCGGTCACGCGTGCCTTCCAATGCGCCAGATAGCCGGCTCTCGTCGCGGCGTCGACGCGCGGCGTGCCGTAGCAGATGAACGGTTCGCCGACATCCAGCCCGAGATATTCCAGCGTCAGCCGCTGCACCGGCCACAGCACGCGCTCGATCTCGCCGTACTCGCCCTCGGAGGAAAAGCGCGCCGGCGTCCCGCCGGTCGTCACGCACATCAGCCCACCGCGGCCGCGCAACAACCCCTTGTCGAAGCGGCGGCCGTCCGCATAAGCGAACCCGTAGGCGAGCACGCGCTCGAACCAGCCCTTCAGGATCGCCGGCGGGGCACCCCACCAGAGCGGAAACTGCAGAATGATGACGTCGGCCCGGTTCACCCGCGCGTGCTCGCGCTTGATCTCATCCGAAAAGCCGTCCTGCTGCGTGGCGAGCATCTGCTCGCCCTGATAGTGAAATCGCGCCGGATCAGCCACGGTGGTGAAATCGTGCCGTC
>JBBWZU010000393.1:0-2631 GCA_039649225.1 Hyphomicrobiales bacterium
GCCCGAGACCCCGCGCATCGTGTGCTGCGGTGTCTCCAACAAGGGCGCGGCGATCTACAACGGCCGGATCTATCGCACCACGCTCGATGCGCACGTGGTCGCGCTCGACGCCAGGACCGGCGCGGAAGTGTGGAAGTCGAAGGCGGCCGAGTGGCGCGAGGGCTTTTCCATGACGGTCGCGCCGCTGATCGCCAACGGCGTGCTGGTCACAGGTATTTCGGGCGCCGAGTTCGGCATCCGCGGCTTCATCGACGGCTGGGATCCGGAAACCGGTAAGCAGTTGTGGCGCAAGTTCCTGATCCCGGCGCGCGGCGAGAAGGGCAACGAGACCTGGCCGCAGGACACGGATGCGTGGAAGACCGGCGGCGGCTCGAGCTGGATCACGGGTTCTTATGACCCGGAGCTGGATCTGATGTTCTGGGGCACCGGCAATCCGGCGCCGTGGTCGGCCAAATCACGTCCGGGCGACAATCTCTACACCGCCTCGATCATCGCGCTGCGGCCGAAGACCGGCGAGATGGTCTGGTACTACCAGACGACGCCGGGCGACCAGTACGACTACGACGCCAACTGGGAGGTGATCCTCGCCGAGCTCGACGTCGCGGGCGCCAAACGCAAAGTCGCGATGCAGCTCAACCGCAACGGATTCCTCTATGTGCTTGATCGGACGAACGGACAGCTTATTTCGGCAAAGCCCTTCGAGCGGGTGAACTGGGCGTCCGGCATCGACGAGACCGGGCGGCCGATCGAGACGGACGTCGCCAGGAAACTGCGCGCCGGCGAGCAGGTCGAGCTGTGGCCGACCCAGCGCGGCGCGAAGAATTGGCCGCACGCGGCGTTCAATCCCGAGACGGGGCTGCTCTATGCCAACACCATGCATGCGGCGCGGCTGTTCCGGCAGCTGGAGACGAAGCCCTTCGTGCAGGGCCTGCGTTATCAGTTCATCGAGAATTTGCCGGCCAAACAGCCGGAAGGCGAGCCGATCGCCCATATGGACGCGATCGATCCGCTCACCGCAAAGCAGAAGTGGCGCGCGCCGATCGCCGATCATCCGCAATGGTCGGCCATGCTGGCGACCGGCGGCGGGCTGCTGTTCACCGGCAAGATGACCGGCGAGTTCATTGCGGTCGATGCCGACACCGGCAAGACGCTGTGGCAGTTCCAGACCGGATCCGGCGTCAACGCGCAGCCGGTGACGTTCACGCGGAACGGGCGCCAGTACGTCACGGTGTTGTCGGGCATCGGCGGCGTCTACCGCAATCAGGCCGGCAACGAGCTCAAGAACGTGCCGCCCGGAGGTTCGGTGTGGACCTTTGCGCTGATGCCGGAGTGAATTTGAAACGCGCATGATGTGGGGCAGGGTCGTCGGCGCCGCGGTGGCGCTCGTTATGATGTGCGTCTCCGCAACCGGTGAAGAGAGCTTCGCGCCGGAGCAGGTTCGCGCCGGCGCCGAGATCTTCGAGCGCAACTGCGCGCCCTGCCACGGGCCGCAGATGCGCGATCCGGAAAGCGCGTTCGACCTGCGCAAGTTTCCGCACAACCAGCATGACCGCTTCGTGACTTCCGTAACGCGCGGCAAGAACCAGATGCCGCCCTGGGGCGACATGTTGAAATCCGACGAGATCGAAGCGCTGTGGGCCTACGTGACGACAGGGGAGCGGTAGGCGCGGCGGCGCTCTGTTCACCTCTCCCACAGGGAGAGGTCGAATCGCGAAGCGATCCGGGTGAGGGGTTACGGATTATCGAGAGAGCGAGAGCCCCTCACCCCGACCCTCTCCCCAACGGGGAGAGGGAGCGCACCGCGCTCGTGGCAACCGCCACGCCCTCACGTCGATGATCGCGTCGTCGCGCCCGACGCCTTGCCCGCATAGGTCGCCGCGATGCGCCGCGCTTCGTCAGGCTCGGCCTTGGCAAGACGCTTCATCGCCGCGTCGGCCTGATCGGTGAGCGATGCCTGGTTCAGGGTCTTGAGCGCCTCGATCTTGGCGGCGATGTCGCGCAGGCGCGTCACGACCGAGCCGTGCGGTCGCGGCTTGTTGCCGGCGAGCTCCAGCACCGCTTCGGTCAGAATGCCGAGCTGCATGCCGAAGCTGGCAACCTTTTCCACGACGTCCTTTTCGACCTGCGGGTTTCCCGCATAGTTGTTGATGTTGACGTCGAACCAACCGGGATTGATCGACTGATCGAAGGTCTTGGTTGCCTGGAAGAACGGCCAGGTGAACGGAAAGTCGGCCATCACACTCTCCTGTGACTCTGCGGCATGGATCGCTGCCCAATCCAGATTCAAGCAAAGGATGTGCCGCGCGGCTGGATTTGTCACCGCCATAGCGGTTAGTATGCGGGCACCAACGATCCCCCGGAGACACCCATGGAATTCGTCGAGGCGCATGGCGCGCGTATCCCTATTGTCGGTTTCGGCACCATGCGGCTGAAGGAGGAGGCCGGCGCGCAGGCGATCGAGAGCGCGATCCGCGCCGGCTATCGCCATCTCGATACCGCGGCCCATTACGGCAATGAGAAAGAGGTCGGGCAGGCGATCCGCGCCGCGGGCGTGCCGCGCGAGGAGATTTTCCTCACCACCAAGGTGCGCGACAACAATCTGAAGGCCGACGACTTCGCGCGCTCGCTCGA
>JBBWZU010000403.1:0-12361 GCA_039649225.1 Hyphomicrobiales bacterium
ACATTCTGCAACACGGTGAGATGCGGCCACAGCGCAAAATGCTGGAACACCATGCCGATGCGCGTGCGGACCTGAGACAGGTCGCGGTCGGTCATCACGGTGCCGCCGGCCGTCACGCCGATCTGCTTGCCGTTGAGATAGATTTGCCCGGCGTCCGGCCGCTCCAGCCAGTTGATACAGCGCAGCAGGGTCGATTTTCCCGAGCCCGAGGGACCGAGCACGCAGACGGTCTCGCCTTTGTCGACCTGGAAACTGACATCGCAGAGCACCTCGACGGCTCCAAATTTCTTGGAGATGCCCGCGACGTCCAGAACCTTGCTGTTCTGTTTCATCGTGGCTCCTAACGCCGCGCGTCCGCGAGACGGCCGATGGAGCCAACGCCGGCCTCGATGATCAGGCAAAGACCCCAATAGAGGAAAACAGCCGTGATGAAGGCCGCGAACGGCACGTAGTGGCGCGACTGAATCGAGCTGGCCGCATGGGTCAGTTCCGGCAGCGCGATGATGGTGAGGAACGCGCTGTCCTTGATGATCTGGATCATCTGGTTGCCGATCACTGGACCTGCCGACAACAGCAGCGGCGGCAGGATGATGCGACGGAACAGCCGCACATCCGAAAAACCGAACGCGATGCCGGCTTCGATCGGCTCGCGCGGCTGCGCCTTCCAGGCCCCGCGCAGGATTTCCGCCATGTAGGCGGTGTTGTAGACGATCAGCGCGACCAGTCCCGAGCTCCAGTTGTCGAAGCGCAGGCCGAGCGAAGGGAGGCCGTAATAGATGATGTAGGCGAACAGCAGGAACGGAATGCAGCGCATGCCATCGACCAGCGTTTGCGCCGTGCCCGCGATCACACGCTGGCGCGACATCAGCGCCGGCGCGAGCGCAATGCCGAGCGCAAGCGCCGCGACGGCCGCCAGCGCCGACAAGATCGCCGTATTGGCAAGTCCGCCGAGAAGCAGCGAACGCTCGCTCCAGACGATTCCGAAGTCATGGATCATGCGGCGACCTCGGCGGCGGCCTGGCGCCGCTCGATCCAGCGCTGCAGTGAGACCAGCGCATAGACGATCGGCGCGTAAAGGGCGATCGCCACCAGAAACGGCGGCAAAGGTTCGTAGGTCTCCGCGCCGATGCGCACGGCGGCGCGCGTGATGTCCACGACGCCGACCACCGCCAAAACCGGCGTCACCTTGATGAGCAGCGACATTTCGTTGACCAGGCCGGGAAGGCTGGCGCGAATGATCTGCGGCAGGACGATCCGGCGGAAGCGCTGGCTGGCGCGCATGCCGACGGCCTGCGCGGCCTCATACTGATCCTTCGGAAAGGCTTCGAGCGAGGCGCGCCAGACCTCACAATTGAACGCCGAGGTATTCATCACCAGCGCCAGGATCGCGGCCGAGATCGGGCCGATCGGGACGCCGATATTCGGCAGCGCGAAGAACAACAGCAACAGCAGCGTGACCAGCGGCGTAGCGCGCGAAATGCTGACGTAGAGCGTCACAACCCTTGCGATGACCGGAACATTGGCCCAGCGCAGAAGCGCCAGACCCAGCCCGATCGGCAAGCCGATCAGGATGCCGATCAGCGACAGCGTCACTGTCACGACGGCACCCTGCAGGATGGCAGCGATGTCGCCACCGCTCATCGGCGAACTGCTCCCCGGATGATCCGATCAGAACTCCGGTTCGAACGTCACGGGAAGATTCGGAAACGCCTCGCCGAACCACTTCTTCTGCAGCTCGGCAAAGCGGCCGGTCTCCTTTTGTTTGGCGATGAAGCCGTTGAGGAATTCCAGCAGGTCCTTGTTGCCCTTCGCGACCGCCCAGGCCGGGAATGACGGGCCGGACACCGCCTGGCCGACTTCGAACACCGCCGGCTTTTCCAGGACCAGCGCTTTCAGGTTGATGATGGTGTTGACGACGTAGTCGGTGCGGCCGAGCGCCAGATCCTGATAGGCTTCCGGATAGGAGGTGTATTCGACCACCTTGCCCATCGTGCCGCCTTCTTTCTCGATCATCGCCTTGAGCTCGGGCAGGCGGCCGAGCAGCGCGCTGCCGGCCTGTACGCCGCAGGTCTTTCCATTCAGATCCTTGATCGACTTGAGGCTCGTGTCGGACTTTTTCTTCACGTAGTAGTGGGTCGCGTCCGCGATCGGGCTGGTGAAGTCGAGCGAGTTCTTGCGTTCCTTGGTGATGATCGCCGCCGTGATCGCGACGTCGTATTTGCCGGTGCTGACCCCCGCCAGAATGCCGGTCCAGGGCAGGATTTCCTGCTTGATCTCGAACGGCGCGTATTTCTTCAGGTCATCGACCAGCTCATTGTCGAAGCCCGTCGGCTTGCCGTCCTTGATGAACTCGAACGGGCGGAAGTCGTCTTCGGTCGCCACGATGAGACCGCGCTTCTTGATCTCCTCCATGCTGGCCGCGCGCGCCCGGCTGCCCAGGATGGGTAGCGCGGCGGCTGCCGCCAGAGCACCCAGCAGCACGCGGCGCGAGATGGAGCTTGAGGATGAGTACGTCATGACAGAACCCCTGAGTTGGTTTGATGGTGGCGGATGCCCGGGTTGCAGATCGATCGATGTCCTCGTGTTGCCGTTGAGCCCTTTCAATCGAAGGTGAAGCCGTGCGCGCGCAGATAGGGCGGGAAAGCCGCGCCTTCGGCTTTCGCGGCCTGTCGCGCCTTGTCCTCGGACCATCCGTAGAAGGCCGCTTCGCCGAACTCCTTGTTCTGGCGCTGCTGGTCCTTCGGGATGGAATGACGCGCATCGCGGCGGCGGTCGTAGTCGTCGATCGCGTCGGAGAGCGCGCTGTCGTCATAGCTGTCATGGTGGGTGGTCGCGCGACGCGGCAGGCGCAAGCTCACATGGCCTTCGCCTTGCGGGTAGCCGAGACACAGACCCGCGACCGGGAATACCAGGTCGGGCAAATTCAAGATCATGGCGACCTTGTCGATCTCGTTGCGGATGACGCTGATCGGGCATACGCCAAGCCCCGCGGACTCGGCGCACAGGATCATCGTCTGCATCGCCAGCGCGGCATCGACGCTGGCATTGAAGAAGCCTTCCAGCGTGCCGTTGCGCACCGGCTTCCCGCGCAGTTCGCCGACCCGCTGCAGCCGTCTGGCGTCGCCGAGAAAGACGAAGAAGACCGGCGAAACGCCGATCCACGGCATGGCGGGGAACAGCGCGCCGATCGCGGCGCGCTTGGCCGGGTCGCTGAGCCGCAGGATCGAGGCCTGCTGAAAGTCCGACTTGGCTGACGTGCTCAAGGTCGCGGCGACCAGCAGGTCGAGCAAGGCCTCGTCCGGAACGGTGTCGCCGTAGCGGCGCACGGTCTTGCGCGCGATCACGCGGCGGATGAATTCATTGTCGGCAACGCCGTCGCCGGATGGGCCGCCGTCGCCAAAGCGCCGTTCGATCAGATCTGCGTAATGCGTCATCGACGCGATTCCAGTCCGGGGCGACGGATCGACAGCCGCGATGCGGCCGGAATGCGCACTTGTTTCCGGGAAAAACCCATTGCCGACTCCACGCGCGGTTCAAAAAACCTTGGAATTGGCATGGACCTGAGTGATGCCAATTCCTGGCCACTGAGGTCTCCCGGGATTTTGGCCCGCCGTGCCCTGCGCGGATTTCTCCCGCTCAGGCGGCAGCTCTTGGACCAGCCATCGTGGCGATGCGGACCATCGCGGGCGATGCGGAACCCTAGCCACCAACTCAATAGGCAGGACCGGAGCAAATCATGTGCCAGACACGGGAAGCTGGGCGTGGTTTGTCGCCGGCTGGACCGTCAGCGCTGTTGTGAGCACTCGGCTGGAAAATCCAGTGGTGTCGACGATCAAGACGTCGCCGCGCGCTCAGCCGGCATGAGCGCCGCGCTGAGCCCAAATTCGGATTGGTGGCTTTTGGGGCAAATTGCTCAAATTCTCATCATTCGTGGAATGATTGATCAAACGGTCCGGCGCTAAGCGATATTACGCACGGAGTCGGACTATGCGGCGCTTGCTGGTCATCGATGACGATGAGTTGTTACGCAATACGCTCGGCCTGATGCTCGGCGCCCGCGGCTTTTTGTGCACGCCGGCGGCCGACGCCCTGGAGGCGATTGAGCAGGCCGAAGCCGGCCAGTTCGACGTTGCGCTTGTTGACATCAATATGCCGGGTCTGGACGGGTTCGAAGTCATCAAGGCGCTCGCCCGCATCAAGCCGCGCATGTGTATCGTCGCCATGTCGGGCCGTCAGTTCGATGGTGATCTCGACTATGCGATGATTGCGACTGGTTTGGGAGCGGACACCTTCTTGGCCAAGCCGTTCAGGCCGCAACAGTTGCTGGCGGCATTGGAGCGGCGTCCTGCTGCGGTTCACGCGAATGGCGGCTAAGCTACTGCCTAAACAAGGGCGCCCGGCGGTTCCGCGTCACAAGTCGTCCTTCATTCAATTCAAGTTGTCGGCTAATCCGTACGCTTGGCTAAACGAAAAGCCAGCCATCATTCAGCGTTTCACGGGATTGCGCGCGCGAACCGGACTCTTTCTGCTGCATTGCAATGCGCCAAGTTTCATAAGGCGGTCGGATTGGAAGAAATAAATCATGCACCAGCGACTGCGTCCGATATCCCCTCGCCGCATCAATATGGCGGAACCTTACGAAGTGACCTATTGGTCGAAGGTTCTCGGCGTGAGCGAGGACGAACTGACTTCGACCGTGTCCAAAGTTGGAGAAGATATCGACCGTGTCCGCCAGGCGCTGGCCAAAGACCGCAAGAGCCCGGCAGATCGGCGCTAATCAAGCTGCCGATATTGCAAGCGACCCGCCGTTCAACCCCAATTCCGCACATCGACAAACTTGCCGGCGATCGCGGCCGCCGCCGCCATGGCGGGCGAGACCAAATGGGTCCGGCCTCGATGGCCCTGCCGGTGCTCGAAATTGCGGTTCGAGGTCGAGGCGCAACGCTCGCCCGGCCTGAGCTTGTCGGGATTCATTGCAAGGCACATCGAGCAGCCGGGCTCGCGCCAGTCGAAGCCGGCCTTGATGAATATTTTGTGCAAGCCTTCGGCCTCGGCCTGTTCCTTCACCAGGCCGGAGCCGGGCACGATCATCGCCTGGACGTCGGCATTGACGGTCCTGCCGCTCGCCACGCGCGCGACCTCGCGCAGATCCTCGATGCGTGCGTTGGTGCATGACCCGATGAACACGCGGTCAATCGCGATGTCGCCGATCCGTTCGCCGCCGCCGAGCCCCATATAGTCGAGCGCGCGCATCGCGGCGCTCCGCCGTTTCTCGTCGGCGATCTCGCCCGGCCTTGGCACGTGGCCGGTGATCGCGACGACTTGCTCCGGACTGGTGCCCCAGGTGACGAGCGGCGGCAGTTTCGTGGCGTCCAGCCTGATTTCCCGGTCGAAATGCGCGTCGTCGTCGCTGCGCAACGTCTCCCAGTGGCGCATGGCGGCATCCCATGCGGCACCCTGCGGGGCCTTGGGACGATCCTTGAGATACGCGTAGGCCTTCTGGTCCGGCGCCACCATGCCGATCCTGGCGCCGGCTTCCATCGACATGTTGCAGACCGTCATGCGCCCTTCCATCGACAGCGCGCGGATCGCCTCGCCGGCATATTCCAAGGCGTAACCGGTTGCGCCCCCGGTGCCGATCTCGCCGATGATCGCCAGGATGAGGTCCTTCGCCGACACATTGGCCGGGAGTTGCCCGTCGATGACGGCGCGCATGGTTTTCGATTTCGACTGGATCAGCGTCTGCGTCGCGAACACATGTTCCGCCTCCGACGTGCCGATGCCGAAGGCAAGCGCACCGAACGCGCCGTGAGTCGAAGTGTGGCTGTCGGCGCACACCAGCGTGACACCCGGCAGGGTAAAGCCCTGCTCGGGGCCGACGACATGGCAAATGCCCTGACGCTTGTCGAACTCGTCAAAATATTCGAGCCCAAACAGCTTGGCGTTCGCCGCCAGATAGGCGATCTGCGCGGCGCTCTCGGGATCCGGATTGGGTTTCTGGCGATCGGAGGTCGGCACGTTGTGGTCAACCACGAGCAGCGTCTTTTCCGGCGCCCGAACGCTGAGGCCGGCGCGCCGCAGCCCGGCAAACGCTTGCGGGCTGTCCACCTCGTGGGCGAGGTGACGGTCGATATAGAGCAGGCAAGTACCGTCCGGCTGCTCATCGACCAGATGATCATCCCAGATCACGTCATAGAGGGTGCGGGGTGCGTTCATTCCACGACGGCGGAACGCGGGAAGGCGTGCTCGATCAGACGCTGCTGAACGGTGCTCAGATGAGCGCGCATCGCCTCTTCGGCGCGACTCGGATTGCGCTCCGCGATCGCGACCGCGATGCGCCGGTGGTCAGCCGCGTAATTCGCCTGGTTGTTGATGCAATGCGCGGTTTCGCGGCCGTGCCGCCAACTGCCCTCAAGCGAGGTCTCCAGTACCGCGTCGAAGATCGCGATCAGCAGCGGGTTGCGCGCCGCCGCCGAGACGCGCCGGTGGAACGCCGCGTCGGCCTTCTCGTAGGACGCCGGGTCCTTGGCGAGCCGGCTCGCCTCGGCCGCCTCGAACAGCTTGTCGATGTCGCCACGGGTTGCGCGCAACGCCGCAAGGCGCGCCTGCGGCGGTTCGATGGCAAGGCGGGCCTCCAGCGTGTCGACCGGATTGGTCAACTTCGACAATTCATGCACCAGATTTTCCGTCGCCAGCCGCATGTCGGTGACGAAGGTGCCGCGGCCCTGCTGGCGGGTGATGCGCCCCTCGGCTTCGAGTACATCAAGCGCATGGCGCAACGCACGCCGGCTGACGCCGAGATTGTCGGCCAGCGTCCGTTCGGCCGGCAGCCGTCCCGACGCGTTCATCTGTCCGCTCGCGATGAGTTCGCGGACGCGCTCCAGCGCCTGCCGGTTCGCGCCTGCGGCATCGGGTCGCTCGGCCGCGGCATCGTTAAAGTGAATCGGCGCATTGGCGTGCCGCCCGTTGCTGTCCGCGCGTTTTGTATAAGCCGGGTTGTCCATCATCCGCTCCAAGATCACGCGCAAATTGACGGCATTCCATGCCCAAGCCGACGGCATAAGAAGCCTTTGCCGAAGAGTCCGTGATCGCTTTTACCGCATTGGGACCAATAGCACAAATTGGTGCGACTCTCGTGATTGACTGACGAACCAATGGTGTTAGCTTTTTCGAAAGTGGTTTCGATCGCGATGTCATCTGGAGAACCGATATGAGCGCAGCAAGCAACGTGCATCGTCTTCCCAATCGCGACGCGGCGCTCAAAGCGCTCTACGAGGAGCTTGCTGCGAAGAACATGTTCCCGTTCTGGGCGCAGTCCTCGGACGTGACCAATGACGAGATCAAGCAGCTGATGGGAACCAAGAAGCCGGTCCCGTATGTCTGGCGCTGCGAAGAGGACATCGAACCAATCCTGCATCGCGCTGTGGAATTGGTCACGATGGAAGACTCCGAGCGACGCTCTGTGGTGCTGATCAATCCCGGCCTCGCGCCCAAGCGCGCCACCGTCAGCACGATGTACACGGCCTACCGCCTCAACGACGCCAACGAAATCATGCCGCCGCACAAGCATTCGCCGAGCGCGGTGCGATTTGGCCTCAAGGGCAAGGGCAACTTCACCGGCGTCGACGGGGAAAACATCGTGTTCGGTCCCGGCGACATGGTGCTGACGCCGAACGACACCTGGCACAATCACGGCACCGTTGGAAACGAGCAAGCCCTCAATCTTTCGGTGCTCGACTTCCCGTTGGTCGAGACCCTCAGCGCCATTCACTTCGATCATAATTACAGCGAAGAGGTGAACGGCGTCCGGGTGCCGATGAAGCAGCAGAGCGAGCGCTTTGTTCCCGACTATTCGCAGCGCATCTATGGCTATGGCGGCATGCTGCCGCGTTTCGGCAACAAGGAGAAGCGCGGCGCCGGCTTCTCGTCGCCGATGTTCGTCTATCGCTGGGAGATGATGCGCGAACTGCTGGAGCGCCACAAGGATTGGGACGGCGATCCGCATGACGCCTTGACGGTGGAATATATCGATCCGACCTCCGGCCAGCCGGTGTTCAAGACCATCACGTTCTTCGTGCAGATGCTGCGGCCGGGCGAGCGCACGCTTCCCGTGCGCCAGACCGCCAGCCTGCTGGTGGCGCCGTTCGAGGGCCGCGGCCATTCGGTCGTCGATGGCCAGCGCTTCGACTGGAAGGAGTTCGACACCTTGGCGGTGCCGGGCGGATCGTGGTTCGAGCACGTCAACGGCTCGGACAAGGATCCGGTGTTTCTGTTCGTCGCCAGCGACGAGCCGACGCTGAAGAAGCTCGATCTGTACAAGAAATGGGGCCGCACCAAATCCGACGAGGTCGTCCGTTTAGGCTGACGGATGGCCCGCCGGGCGCGCGCCGCAAAGGAGCGCCAGCGGACTTGATCGACATCCGTTTGCCAGCATGGAGTTAAGCAAAGCGTGCCGTCCTGTTCCAACACCAGTTTGATTTCTCACTTCGACTGTCCCGGTGGCGGCCAGGTCTGGGTCGAAGGCACGACGATGTATGTCGGACATCAGCGTCCGACCAGCGGCACCACAATCGTCGACGTGTCCGATCCGCGCGCGCCGCGTCATCTTGCGACCATCGATGTTCCGGAAGGCTGGCATTCGCACAAAGTGCGGGTGTCCGGCGACATCATGGTGGTCAACCACGAGAAGTTTGGAAAATCGGCGCCGCACGAGATCGGTGGCGGGCTTGGCATCTACGACGTATCCCGGCCGGCCGATCCGAAACTGATCACACGCTGGACCACGATGGGCGGCGGCGTGCATCGCTTCGACTTCGACGGCCGCTACGCCTATGTGTCGCCGACGGTTGAAGGCTATGTCGGCAATATCGTGATGATCCTCGACCTGATCGATCCGGCAAAACCGGCCGAAGTCGGGCGCTGGTGGATTCCGGGCCAGTGGCAGGCAGGCGGCGAGCCATATCCGTGGGACAATTGGGTCTCGCCGCGTTGTCATCATCCGCTGCGGGTCGGTGACCGGCTCTATGTCAGCTACTGGCATCACGGTCTGTTCATTCTCGATATCGCCGACATGACGCGGCCGAAACTGGTGTCGCATGTGAATACCAGCCCGGCGTTTCCGCATCCGACGCATACGTGCCTGCGTATGCCGCAGAAACTGCATGGCCGCGATATTCTGGTCGTAGCCGACGAGGACGTCGCCAAACTGTGGCCGGCCGCGCCTTCCTTTGCCTGGGTCTACGACATCACCAACGAACAGACGCCGGTGTCGATTGCGACATTTCAGGTGCCGGGGCTGGACACTGACGGCAGTCCGCAGCCGCCGATGACCGGTTGCCACCAGCCGTCCGAGCGCTTCCGCGGCACCGTCATCCCGTTCGCCTGGTTCGCGCAAGGCATGCGGCTGGTCGACGTCGCCGATCCATTCCATCCGACCGAGGTTGGACATTATCTGCCCGATCCGCCGGAGGGCACTGAGCGGGCTTCATCCAACGATGTCACCGTCGATTCACGCGGCCTGATCTATCTGGTTGATCGCGTGCGCGGCGTCGACGTCATCGAGACCAATGTTTTCTAAAAGGACCGCGCATGAACGACGCCACGAAAGCCGAACGCCGGGATGTCTACGCAATCGGCAAGAAGAATCCGAACCTGCCGTTTCATCCGGCGGTGCGCGCCGGCGACTTCATCTTCGTATCCGGACAGGTCGCGAAGGATGCCGATGGCAACATGATTCACGGCAGCATCGAGGAAGAGACCAAGGGCACCATCGAGACCATTCAGCGTGTGCTCGCCGCCGATGGCGCGACACTGGCCGATGTGGTGCGGGTGACGACCTATCTTGAGGATACCCGCGACTTCGGCCGCTACAACAAAGTGTTTGGCGAATTCTTCAAGGGCGCCGTGCTGGCCCGCACCACCGTTGAGGCTCGCGCCGTGATCAGCACCAAGATCGAAATGGAAGCAATCGCCTACAAGCCGAAACAAAGCTGACATGTTGCCTTGGTTCGCGCCAGGAAACCGATGATGACTGCATCGAGCGCAGCGGCCTACATGACCGATCCGGTTCCGGCGGCAGCGCCGCTCGCCGCGCCGGCGCCCATTCACATTGCGGCAAGCAGTCTTGGCGTCGATTTCCAGCTTCATGGCCGCCGTCAACGGGTGCTGCACGACATCAACCTTTCGGTGCCGAAGGGAAGCTTCGTGTCGCTGATCGGCCCGTCGGGCTGCGGCAAGAGCACGCTGCTCAAGGTGATGGCCGGGCTCATTCCGCCGTCGGCCGGTGAGGTCAGCGTCGCCGGGCTCGCGCCGCAGGATGCGGCGCGGCGCCGCATGATCGGTCTGGTGTTTCAAGATGCAACTTTGCTGCCGTGGAAGAACGCGGTCGAGAATGCGGCGTTTTTGCTGATGACCGGCAACACGTCGATCAAGCGCGACGAAGCGATGGAGCGCGCCGCCGCGATGCTGCGCCTCGTCGGCCTCGACGGCGCCAATGACAAGATGCCGTCGCAGCTCTCCGGCGGCATGCGCCAGCGCGTCGCCATCGCGCGCGCGCTCGCGCTCGATCCGCAAGTGCTGCTGATGGACGAGCCGTTCGGTGCGCTCGACGCCATCACCCGTGAGGAGATGAGCCGATCGCTGCTGGACATCTGGGAGAGCACCGGCAAGACCATCGTGCTGGTCACTCATTCGATTGACGAAGCCGTGTACCTGTCCCGCGAAGTCCATGTGATGGGTACTGGTCCTGCACGAATCATCGAAACGCTGCCGGTCGCGCTGCCGCATCCACGCACCGAGGAAAGCTTCTCGGATCCCGCCTTCACCCGCGCCGAGGCAAGGCTGCGCAGCCTGCTGATTGAAAGCCATCGCACCAAAGGACACGGCCGATGAGCTCGACCGAACTGCTCCCAAACGAAACCGCCGAACCTGGTCGCTCTTGGTTCGGGGAAGCGATCGCGGGCTTTTCGGCGGTCCTGCCGCCGCTCGCGCTCACCGCCGGGACGCTGGCGATATGGGAGGCGGCGATACGGCTGTTCAAGATCCCGACCTTCGTTCTCCCGGCGCCGACCGCCATCGTCGCCGCGCTGATCGAAAACCGCGTAGCGCTGGCCGTCGCGACCCAGGCGACCGCGGTGGAAATTCTGTTCGGGTTCGTGCTGGCCGCGCTGGTCGGCGTCGCCGTCGCCTTGATTATCGTCCGTTTCGAGCGCTTCGGTCGAGCGCTCTATCCGCTGATCGTGTTGTTCCAGACCGTGCCCAAGGTCGCGCTGGCCCCGATCTTTATCCTTTGGTTCGGCTACGATCTGGCGCCGAAGATTTCGCTGATCGTCGTCATCGCTTTCTTTCCGGTGGCGATCGACATGTTGGCCGGCCTGCAATCCGTCGAGCCATCGTTCGTTGCGCTGATGCGTTCGGTCGGTGCCAGCAAGACCGAGATCTTGCGCCGCGTCCGCATCCCGCATTCGCTGCCGCACCTGATGGCCGGACTGAAGGTCGCGATCACCTTCAGCGTCATCGGCGCCATCGTCGGTGAGTTCGCCGGCGCCTCGGCTGGGCTTGGCTATGTCATTCAGTTCGCCTCGACGCAGCTGGAGACGCCGTTGGTGTTCGCCGCACTGGTCGTCGTCTCGGTGGTCGGGCTGGTCTTTTACTATCTAGTCGAATTTGCCGAGCGCGTGCTGGTGCCCTGGGCGCCGAAGTTCGACGCGATGCACCGAAGCTGAAGAGACGAAGTTTTAAGTTAGGCAAAGGACGCTGTCATGCGAGTGATGTTTCTCAAAGCCGCCGTCGTGGTGGCCGCGTGTCTGAGTGTCGAGGCACAGGCTGCCGACAAGGTCGGCGTGCAGCTCGACTATGTGGTGCGCGGCAACCACGCGATGTTCTTCGTCGCCAAGGAAAAAGGCTACTTCGCCAAGTTCGACATCGATGTGACGGCGATTCAGCGTGGCACCGGTTCGCCGAACGCGATGCGGCTGGTTGGCAACGGCAATGCCGAGTTCGGCTTTGGCGACCTGCCGACGCTGGCGGTGGCGCGCTCGCAGGACGTGCCGGTGGTGGCGATCGCGGCGGTCAATCAGCACAGTCCGCTCGGCATGCTGGCACTGTCCAGCAAGCATAAATTGAGCAAGCCGCAGGACCTCAAGGGCCTTAATGTCGGCGTGCAGCCGTCGGGTTCGACCTACGTATTCCTCAAGGCGTTCCTGGCCAGCAATGGCATGACGCTCGATGACATCAAGCAGAGCACGGTCACGCCGCCCTACGAGAACTTCCTGCTGCTCGGCCGCGTCGATACCGTCCCCGGCTACATCGATGCCGAGGTGCCGGAGCTTGAGGCCAAGGCCGGCGGGCCGGGCTCGCTCGC
>JBBWZU010000423.1:0-4750 GCA_039649225.1 Hyphomicrobiales bacterium
GCGCTGAAGGCGAACGCCACCTTGCGCGGCTCCCGGCGGGACGCAAGCCAACAGGCCGCGATCAACGACAATACGAAGACCGCCAGCGTCGCGTTCGACAGAAGCAAAATATCGAAGCGGTTGATCTCGGCGAATTTCGGCCCCCACCACAGCCCCAGGATGAACACGCCGGGGCAAGCGATCGCCGTGACGCCGAACAGCGCCATCCAGCGTCGTTCGGCGATCGCGGAGGCATAGAATTCAAGACCCTTTGCGCCGAAGTAAGCGAAGCCGAGCAAGAGCAGCGGAAAGAAATAGAGCGGGAACCACGACTGACGGAGCACCGGAATGCTTGCGATCAGCGCATTGAAGGCCGGCCAGACCGGAAACGCCTTCACGACATAGAATGCGATCAGGAGGATCGCGATCGCATCGGCGAGCGTAAAATTTCTCGGCCGGGCCAGGCGCGCCGCCAGTCCGGCCGCGAACAGCACGAGCGGAACAAGGCCAAAGGTATGGAGAAACGCATAGCCCGGTCCCGCCCGCGGGAAGAGATCATAGCGCTCGATCATATCCAACAGAACCGCGAACGATGAAAACTGACCGAGACCTTGCTGGTTGCGAAAATCATGACCCGCCAGCGACACGGACTCGGCCAGCGCAAATATTTGCGCGCCGGCCAACAGAGCCGCCGATACGATGGCAAAGCTGATGACGGCGAGACACAGCGCCGCGGCGCGGAAATCCTGCAGCGCGAGCCGGAGGATCATCGGGCCGATGACGAGCACGGCGAGGCATGCGGACATCGCGGTCGCTTCCGGAAACCCGCAGGTGATCATGGCATAAGCGCTTGCCGCAAGGCCGAGCGCGTTGAAGAAGCGGCGGCGCGACCACGGCTCCGCGGCAGACTGAAGCTCGCGCCCGGCGAAATAGATCACCCAGACGCCGGCAGCCAGGCCGTTTTCTATCGGATGATTGATCCAGCGGCACACATAGGTGGAATAGGCGAACATCAACGTGAAGGCGATCGCCGCCAGCGGGCTGCACTTCAACAGCCGGGTGCCGACGAGAAAAGTGCCCATGGCCAGCAGCACGAGACGCAGCGATACGAATGCATTCCAGAAATAAAGGCCCGGCACCCAGATCAGCGCCAAAGTCAGGGGAAACATCGGCGCGGCCTGGACCTCGTTGGCGAGGATCGGCGCGCCGAAATTCTTCAGGGCGGTCCACAGCATGTTGCCGTTGTGCAGCAGCTCATAGCGAACGACTTCAAGCCCGGGGACGAAACTGTACGCGCTGACGGACGGGTCCTGCAGGGTCCAGGACCGCGCGAACATCGGAGACGCAATGAAAAGCAAGATCGTCGGATAGAGAACAAGATTGAGAATGAGCGAGAAGACAAACGCGCCGGCGAGCGTGCCGCTAAAAATGCTGTCCCGGGCTGCTCCGGGTCCGGACGAGAGGCGCGCTCCGACGTGAGCCTCTATGGCCCGTTCACCAACGCTCATGCCCCAGCCCCCGATCTCAAACTTGCACGATCAGTGTGCGGCGGTTTGACGCGTCGCCGACTTGGGGCATCCAGCTCGGCTTCGATCCGCGCGGTGACCGGCAGACATAAACAGTCCGGCGCAACGCGAGTTGCCCCGGACTGTGATCGGGTCTATGGAGCGGCCTTACGCTCCGGATGGATCCGACGCGTTCTCAGGTGGTCTTCTTCTTCTTCTTTTTCTTGGCCTTGTAGCCGGCGCCGCCGGGATTCTCATCTCGTGCCATCTGCATGAGCTGGGTCGTCGTGGCCGAATTCTTCAGCAGCGGAGTGTCCCCGGTTGCTGTCGAGCTTGCCGCGCCGGCCGGCAGCGACACGATCACGAGACCGGCCGTTGCAAGGAGCGCGCTGCGAATGAATGACTTCATGAGTGAGCCTCACTGGGTTGGATGTCTCTATAGTACCGAGACACGATCCAGCGTACTCCGCTGAAAATGAATTGAAAATGAATAGTTTGGCGACTGAAAAGAGCGGTCCTCGCGGGGGCACGCCCAAGTCCGCCCCAAGTCCGTCTCAAGTCGGTCTCATGCAACGCCTTCCGGTTGGAGGGCGAGCAGGGGCCGATCTTGCTCCCGGAACTGCCGCAACGTCGCTCGATACAGTCCGTCGCGAGAGATTTGTCGCGCGTTTAACAGGCAATCAATTCAAAATCGAGCGGACGCCCGAGGCGCCGGGGTCCGCGCCTGGCGCGGCTTGCGCTCGGCCCGGAACGCCTTACCGGCGCGGCTCTTGATGGACTTTGCCCCCGCGACACTGATCTTTCTGTATTTCGTCATCTTCATCGTTCCGGGCACCAATGCGACTTGCCCATAGTTGCGATAGAGCTGAACGAATTCGCGGATCATCTCGTAGCAGACGACGACCTTCTTTTCGTTCGGAAGCCAGCGGGCGTCCGGACCGCCGCACTCCTGCATTTCGAGCGAGATCGGCGTTGTCCAGGCATAGTCTTCCGACAACCAGGCGGCGACGGATTCCAGGATCTGGAGCCTGCGGCCGAGCTCCTGGAGGTTGGTATATTCCTCCGACGCCGGGGCATAGTTGACCTGAATGATCGTCTTCAGGTCTTCCGGCTTGCGCAGATGAGGCTTGAGCACCTGTTCCCAGGACCACACGGCATTGCTGTAATCGAAGCGGCAGCTGCTCTGGCGTTCCTCCGGAAGCTTCACTTCATTGGCAAGAGCCATGAATTTGTCGGGCGCTGCGCCCACCATCAGGCAGACGATGTTGTAGGCCCGCTGCAAATCCAGGCCGTGCTCGTCATAAAATGTGGAAGGGTTACCCTCCATGCGGTCGCGCTGGTCGCTGAGGAACCAGCCCCTCGCGGCGTTGGCCACCACGCGCTCCGCGAAGGAACTCCCCATCTTCAGCGCGACGATCGTCGCCAGCGCGTCGGCGCCGTCCTCGTCCTTCCCGATAACCGGGATTCCGAACACGCTGATCAGCGCGTGCGCCGTCTCGTGTCCGAGCACGAACAGCACGTTGCCGGTGACGAACTCGACGCTGTCCTTGATCTGCTGCGGGGTCTTGCCTCTGTTGTAGCGCGGATCGTTCTGGAACATCTGCGCGACGTCGAGGACCCTTTGCTCAAGCTCGGATTTTTTTATGGCTTCACGGGCGCCCTCTGACAGGGCGATGGCCGCCGGTTGTGCAGACAGGACCAGCAGCAGCGCCAAGGCCGCCGGACGAGCCTGCCACGCAAAGCCGGTGATGCGCTGAAACATGAGACACCTCCCTCCAACGTCCTGTACCATATCGGCAAACCGCGCGCGACGACTTCGATGGGTGGAGAAAACCGGTTGGACACCTTATCAGTAGCGAGGGGATGGGAAAACAACGCGCGATTCAGCGCAAGTGCGTCGAAGACGGGCGTGAACGCCCTGAAGCCGAAAGGAACCCAATGGCAAAGAACACGATCTGCGTCTGGTACGACAAGGACGCCGAGGCTGCGGCCCGCTTCTACACCGCGACCTTTCCCGACAGCGCGATGGGTGCCGTGCGCCGCGCACCCGGTGACTACCCGGCCGGCAAGGAGGGCAACGTGCTGACGGTCGAGTTCACGGTTGCGGGCGTCGCTTGTGTCGGCCTCAACGGCGGCCCCATGTTCAAGCATAGCGAGGCCTTCTCGTTCCAGATTGCCACCGACGACCAGCAGGAGACCGACCGCTATTGGAACGCCATCGTGGGCAATGGCGGCCAGGAGAGCGCGTGCGGCTGGTGCAAGGACCGATGGGGCATCTCCTGGCAAATCACGCCGCGCGTGCTGACCGACGCGATGGCGGCGGGCGGCGCTGAAGCCAAGCGCGCGTTCGCGGCGATGATGGGCATGCGCAAGATCGACGTCGCGGCGATCGAGGCGGCGCGGCGCGGCTGACGTTCCGGCGCGCGCACCGATCCAGGCAGCGCCGGCCGCTTCATTGCGCTTGTGTCCGGCGTTGCCGAGAGCTATTTTCGGCGTGTCGGGCGGATGAGGTCGACTTGTCCGCCGACGGACAGCCGAATCCGCCTTCGCCCGAAGGCGGGCTACGGCGGACAAGCCGCTAATCCGCCCTACGGGCTGCGTTCGCCGCCCGCGCCGGCGTCCCATTCAATATTTCCCCCATCAGCATGAGCACCTGAGGCTTCGAGGCCGCACGTCGCGGAGCCTTGCGGGTGCTCAAGTTTCGCAAGCTTTGAGAAAACGGAGGAGGTTTCCAATGATTGATGCCCGATGCCGTTGCGGCGCGCTCACGCTCACGCTTCCAGGACCGTCAAAACTGGTTGTCGCCTGTCATTGCCTCGACTGCCAGCGGCGAACCGGTGCGCCCTTCAGCGTCGGCGCCTTCTACCCGGCCGACGCCGTCGCCATTGCGGGACCTTCGAAAGAGTTCAGCCGCGATGGCGCAAGCGGCGGCAAGGTGCACAGCCATTTTTGTGAAAACTGCGGATCGACGGTCTATTGGAGGGCCGACGCCCTGCCGTCGATGATCGGCGTTGCGGTCGGCGCGCTGGCAGACCCAACATACCCGGCCCCGGTCAGATCGGTGTTCGAGCAAACGAAACATCATTGGGTTCACATCGACGGCGCCGTCGAACATTTTTCGCATAGCAGCGTGGCAAAAAAGCTGGAGTGAGCGGGCGGGCGACCGACACACCGGACACGAAGCCGACGGCGTCCCCTGGGGCGCCGTTTTTGATTCCGAGGCGCCAACCTTCCCAGCGAGGCCACTCCATGTCACGCCGCCGACG
>JBBWZU010000511.1:0-4928 GCA_039649225.1 Hyphomicrobiales bacterium
GCAGGCCACGTCGACCGCTGCCTCGAAAACCGCGATGGGCGGAGCGCCCACGCCGGTTCGGCTACGGTGACATCGGTTCACCGTAAATCGAAGAGTCTGCGACCAATAGGTGGGACGCACTGAACCAGACCGCAGGATGGGACCGCTGGAGCGGAAACCTCTTATAATCGGGCCAGCAAGGCCTGCGTCTATGGCATATGCCTTGGAGATAGATCATGCCCAAGCGGAGGCACGTCAGATTATTCCGAAATGGCCGTAACCAGGCGCTCCGTATTCCCGTGGAGTTCGAACTGCCGGGCGATGAAGCGATCATCCACCGCGATGGCGACCGTCTGGTAATCGAGCCCGTGCACAAGCGCGGGCTGGTCGCCTTGCTCAAGGCGATGAAGCCGCTGGAAGAGAGCTTTCCTGAAGTCGACGATCGGTGCCGGCGCGGGAGAACATGTTTTGACCCGCGACATGCTGGACACCAACATCATTTCTGACCTGATCAGGAACCCGCAACGTGGAAAACTGGCTGGCTTGAGAAGGAAGCCTGTCATTTGCCTCCGGCAAACTTCGCCCCGTTGGTCTCGACCCATTCGGTTTCGGTGACTGTGCACTTAACTTGGGCGCCGCGGACGCGACGGCGAGCAAGGTCGTGAAACGCGGCATGGCGATCTGGACAGCCGCGATCCTTCTCGGTCAAGAACGCTTGAAACAGTGGGCGCAAAAACGACCAAATGGTTTGGCATTTTCGTCACGGCCGCTAGCGTCGGCAGCCGGGCTGGGCAATCCACTCTCTCGTTCCCTAAGGAGACCTCGCATGGGCGATTTTCCGTTTGCGGCCACCATCCGCCTTGCGGCCGCGCTCCTGTACCTGGTCGCGTCGGCCCCGGTGCACGCCCAATCGACCCCAGCCCCGAACGGCCGAGAGGTGCGTGAGGCCGAGCAGCGCGCCGCCTGGGAGGCGGCAGCCGCGGTCGTAACCCGCGGACCGGCAGACGTCACCCTGCTGGATCAGGCGGTGCTCAGAATGCCGGCACGTCATGTGTTCGTGCCGAAGGCGGAGGCCGCACGCATCATGCGCGCGCTCGGCAACACCATCAACGAGGCGACGTTTGTCGGCATCGTGGTCGGCGCCGACGATGACGCTCAATGGATCGTGGTCGTGCGCCACATCAAGGAAGGCTACATCAAGGACGACGATGCCAAGAACTGGAACCAGGATGAGCTGTTGAAGAACCTCAAAGAAGGGACCGAGGAGGCGAACCAGGACCGCCGGGCCCGCGGCTTCGCCGAACTCGAGGTACTGGGTTGGGTGGAGCCGCCTGCCTATGACGCGCAGACGCATCGCCTCGTCTGGTCGCTCTCAAGCAAGACCAAGGGCGAACCCGACGCGCAGGTCAAAGGTATCAACTACAACACCTACGCGCTCGGCCGTGACGGCTATTTCAGCCTCAACCTGCTCACGAATTCGAGCCGCATCGGCCGTGACAAGGCGGTGGCGCACGAGCTACTCGCCGACCTCGGCTATAATTCCGGCAAGCGCTATGAGGATTTCAACTCCTCGACCGACCACATCGCCGAATACGGGCTGGCGGCGCTGATCGGCGGGATCGCGGCCAAGAAGCTCGGGCTGCTCGCGCTGATTGGCGTCTTCGTGCTCAAGTTTGCCAAGGTGATCGCCATCGGCGCGCTCGCGCTCGGCGCCGGGCTGTTGAAATTCTTCCGCCGCAAGCCGGCCGCGTGAGGGGGCGAGACGTCATTGTGAGCAAGGCGAAGCAATCCGGGCTGCGTCCTCGGCTCTGGATTGCTTGGTCGCCCGACGGCGCCTCGCAATGACATTCGCGGCAGGCATCACGGGCAAAAAATCCGATTCAGAACCCGACCGAAACGGCACCAAGTCGTGATCAAGTCGCTTCTCCTCCTGCTGTTGTCGGGCCTCAAGTGGGGCAAGCTCGTCACCACCGGGGGCACGATGCTGCTCTCGCTCGTGGTTTACGCCAGCATCTGGGGCCTGCCCTACGCGGCCGGCGTCATCGCACTGCTGTTCCTGCACGAGATGGGCCACTACGTCGCCGCGCGCCAGCGCGGGCTCGACGTCGGTGCCCCGACCTTCATTCCGTTCGTCGGAGCCTGGATTGCGCTCAAGGAGCTGCCGCACGACGTCGAGACGGAGGCCTATGTGGCCATGGGCGGCCCGCTCGTCGGCACCGTCGGCGCGGTGCTGTGCTATCTGCTCGGCCGCAATACCGACAGCAGCGTGCTGATCGCGATCGCATATGCGGGGCTGTTTCTCAATCTGTTCAACCTCCTGCCGGTGTCACCGCTCGACGGCGGCCGCATCACCGCGATCATCAGCCCGCGCGTCTGGCTGATCGGCGCACCGCTGATGCTCGGGGTCCTGCTTTACCGGCCGAGTCCCCTGCTGTTGATCATCGCGATCATCGCGTTGCCGCAACTGATCAAGGCCTGGAAATACGACCCGAGCGCGCCGGAGAACATGGCCTACTATGGCGTGCCGCTGCAAACGAAGCTCGAATACGGCAGCCTCTATCTCGCGCTCGCGGCCTTCCTTGCCGTCATGACCTATGACGTGCATGAGATGCTCGTCGGCACCGCCCGGCCGCACTGAACCTGCGAAACGATCGAACTCCGGACCCGTCATGCTTCGCTGCAGTGGATTCGCTGCCCTGCCCGCCTGCAGGCGCATCTGCCTGCACGCAAGAAGATCAACATCTCGGCCGCATTGGTGGGTCAGAATGGCGCGCCCGAAGAGATTCGAACTCCTGATTCCCCGATTCGTAGTCGCGGCTTTAGCCGTAGTGGCGTGTCGCTTTTTGAAGCCCTGTCAGATCCGCCGCGATCCTCTGATCGCCATTCGGCTCGGCGGCGTGCTGTCGGCCTAGCATTTATCTCCCGCAAACTTCGCCCTGTTGGTCTCGACCCATTCGGCCGAGAGTTTTTCGAACAACAGCGGCGGCACGCCGACCTTTCGCCCTCCTTCGATCAGGGCCAACGCCTCGGCTGCCGACGACGACCATGACGGCCTGGCATCGAGACCCAAGGCCGCCAGCACACGCTCGGCGCTCGCCGGTATGAATGGCCATGCGACCGTCGCCGCCAATGCCAGCAGGTTCACGCTGGTGCGGATGACGACGGCGGCACGCTCGGGTTGGTTGACGAGGTGCGACCATGGTGCAGCCGCCACCAGATAGGCGTTGGCGCGGCTCCAGATCGCCCGGACCTCGTCGGCTGCCTTGCGCAAGGCGCGTTCATCCTGATGCGATTTCAGATTTGCCAAATGCCGCGTCAGGTCGGCGATGAGGGAATGCTCAAGTTCGCTTGGCTGCCCCGCCGCCGGCACGATGCCATCGTATTTCGCGCTGACGAACGTCAGCACCCGATTGACGAGATTGCCGAACGTATCGGCAAGATCGTTGTTCACGCCGACGGCGAATCGCTCGAATGAGAATGCCGCATCGCTTGCCTCTGGCGCATTCGCCGCCAGCCACCAGCGCCAATAATCCGCCGGCAACAGCGCCAATGCCTGGTCGAGAAACACGCCGCGCTGCTGGCTGGTCGAAAACTTCTCCCCCTCGTAAGTGAGCCATGAGACGCCCTTGATGACGTCGACGGTCTTCCACGGCTCGCCGGATCCGAGCAGCGTGCAGGGAAACGAGACCGTGTGAAACGGCACGTTGTCTTTGCCGAGGAACTGCACGTACGCGACGTCGTCCGCCTGCCACCACCAGGTCCTCCAATCGCGTTGCTGCGGATCGGCGTCCGCCCATTCCTGCGTCGCCGCGATGTATGCGATCGGAGCGTCGAACCAGACATAAAAGACCTTGCGGTCAAAACCTTGCTTCGGCACCGGAACGCCCCACGCAAGATCACGCGTGATGCAGCGGTCCTGAATACCCTCATCGAGCCATTTGCGCGCAATCGAAGTCACCAGATGCGGCCAGCCCTTGCGCGTAGCGAGCCAGGTCTCCAGTTCGCCGGCCAGTGCCTGCTGGCGCAGGAAAAGATGTTTCGTCGGATGCACCTCCAGGTTCGCGGCGCCGGAAATCGCAGACCGCGGCCGGATCAGATCGGTCGGCTCCAGCAGCCGCGCGCAGTCCTCGCATTGATCACCACGCGCGCGCTCCGACCCGCAGTGTGGGCACGTGCCGACGATGTAGCGGTCGGGAAGGAAACGCCCGTCTGCTGGCGAATAGACCTGGTTCAGCGTGCGCTCTTCGATGAAGCCGCGCTCGTCCAGGCGCTTGAAGAAGTGCTGGGTCAAGGCCCGGTTTTGCGGCGAGGACGAACGTCCGAAATGGTCGAATGACAGATCAAGCCTGCGATAGATGTCGGCCTGGATTGCGTGCTGCTGCGCGCAGTAGTCGGCGACCGGAACACCGGCTTCGGCGGCGGCAAGCTCCGCCGGCGTGCCGTGCTCGTCGGTGGCGCAGATGAACAGCACGTCATCGCCGATCTGGCGCCGGTAGCGGGCATGAATGTCGGCCGGCAACAGCGATCCGGCCAGGTTGCCGAGGTGCTTGATGCCGTTGATGTAGGGAAGCGCGCTGGTGATCAGTGTTCTCTTGATGTCGGTCATGACCCGTGCTCCTGGAATTCGTGCGAAGAGAAATCGGCAACAAAAAAGGCCCCGAAAACGAGGGCCTGGTCCGATCGCTGCACGCATTCTTCCGGACGCGTCAGGTCAACCCAATCCCTCCGTTGAGGCCGGGCCGCGCATTCGTGCTTGGGCGCTGCAATATGTGATGACGTTCACCATCGGTTGCGCCGCATTTATATGTGCGCCGCGTCCCATTAGCAAGAAGTCTGCATCGCGTTCGCCAAACGAGCGACCGTTACCCGCCGGGTAATTGCCCGTCCGACGCGGCGTGTCCATTTTCTGGGTCACACCGAAAGGAGATGCAACATGGGCTCGCTAAAGG
>JBBWZU010000438.1:0-6816 GCA_039649225.1 Hyphomicrobiales bacterium
CGGGAAAGAAGTGATGATGAACGACGCGAGCTTTTTGCGCGCGCCGACCATCATGAAGGCGTTTCATGACGCCGGCGCCAAGGTCGCGGTGGTGACCGCCAAGGACAAGCTGCGCGCGATGCTCGGCAAGGATCTCGATATGGCGAGCGGCCGCGCCATCGCGTTTTCTTCGGAGAAAGCCGACAAGGCGACGCTGCGGGACAACGGCATCGCTGATCTGCTCGCGCGCATCGGCAAGCCGCTGCCGGAAGTCTATTCCGCCGATCTCTCCGAATTCGTGATGGCGGCCGGCGTTTCGATCCTCAAGAAGGAACGCCCCGATCTGATGTATCTGTCGACCACCGATTACGTGCAGCACAAGGCGGCGCCCGGCACCGAGATGGCGAATGCGTTCTACGCCATGATGGACCGCTATGTGGGCGAACTCGACGCCGCCGGCGCCGTGCTGGTGTTGACCGCCGATCACGGCATGAATGACAAGCACCTGCCGAACAAGGAGCCGGACGTCATCTATCTGCAGACGCTGCTCGACGCGTGGCTCGGCGCCGGACACGCGCGCGTCATTCTGCCGATCACCGATCCCTATGTGGTGCATCACGGCGCGCTCGGATCATGGGCGACCATTTACCTGCCGGCGGGGGCCGACGGCGTCGACGCTCTTCTCGGCCGCCTGCGGGCGGTCGAGGGCGTCGATGTCGCGATCAGCGCCGCGGAAGCCTGCCGGCGCTTCGAGTTGCCGGCGGACCGCATCGGCGATGTCGTGGTGATCTCGACCATCCACAAGGTGCTCGGAACCGCGCGCGAGAAGCACGATCTCTCAGGGCTTACCGAGCCGCTGCGCTCGCATGGCGGCTTGACCGAGCAGGTGGTGCCGATGATCGCCAACCGCGCCGTGACGGTCGTGCCTGGACACCAGTTGCGCAATTTCGATGTGTTCGATGTGGCGCTCAACCGCGTCGCCTGAGGCTCAGCCATGAACATCCAGGCCAAGCCGGTCGCGGCGGTCCGCCATGAGGCGATGCGCATCGCCGGCAAGCGCGTTACGACCGACCAGCAGATCGAGGTGTTCAACCCCTACAACGGCGCGGTGGTCGGCGCGGTGCCGGCGGCGCGGCCGGAGCATGTGCGAGAGGCGTTCGCCAAGGCCAAAGCCTTCAAGCCCAAGCTCACGCGCTATGAGCGCCAGCAGATCCTGATGAAGACCGCCGATCTCCTCGCGGCCCGCAAGGAAGACTTCGCGCGCATCATTACGGCGGAGTCCGGGCTGTGCTGGAAGGATTCGCTGTACGAGGCGGGCCGCGCCTATGACGTCTATTCGTTCGCCGGGCAGTTGACGATCAAGGACGATGGCGAAACTTACGCTTGCGATATTTCTCCGCAGGGCAAGCAGCGCAAGATCTTCACCACGCGCCAGCCGCTCGGCGGCGTGATCTCGGCGATCACGCCGTTCAACCATCCGCTCAACATGGTGTCGCACAAGCTTGCGCCCGCAATCGCTACCAACAACCGCATCGTGCTCAAACCCACCGAGCTGACGCCGCTCACGGCGCTCGCGCTCGCCGATGTGCTCTACGAAGCGGGCCTGCCGCCCGAAATGCTCTCGGTGGTGACCGGCAATCCGTCCACCATGGGTGATGCCATGATCACCGATCCGGACTGCGATCTCATTACATTTACGGGCTCCGTGAAGGTCGGCAAATACATCGCGGATAAAGCTGGCTACCGCCGCATCGTGCTGGAACTCGGCGGCAACGATCCGCTGATCGTCATGGAGGACGCCGATCTCGACAAGGCGGCCGAACTTGCGGTAACCGGCGCGACGAAGAATTCCGGTCAGCGCTGCACCGCCGTGAAACGCATCCTGGTGGTGGAGAAGGTCGCGGACGAATTCTCCAGGCTGGTGCTGGAGAAGGCCAAAAAGCTGAAAGCCGGCGATCCGATGGACCCGTCTGTTGACGTCGGCACGGTCATTCACGAGGGCGCGGCGAAATCATTCGAGCGCCGCGTGGTCGATGCGGTCGGGAAAGGCGCCAAGCTCCTGCATGGCAACAACCGGCAAGGGGCGCTTTATCCGCCGACGGTGGTCGATCATGTGCCGTACGACTGCGAACTGGTGCACGAGGAAACCTTCGGCCCGGTGATCCCGATCATCCGCTGTCCGGACGACATCGGCCAGGTGATCCGCATTTCCAATTCCACCGCCTATGGGCTCTCGTCCGGCGTGTGCACCAACCGGCTCGATTACATCACCCGCTTCATCAACGAGCTTGAAGTCGGTACCGTCAATGTCTGGGAGGTTCCGGGCTATCGGATCGAGATGTCGCCGTTCGGCGGCATCAAGGATTCCGGGCTTGGCTACAAGGAGGGCGTGGTCGAGGCGATGAAGAGCTTCACCAATGTGAAGACCTATTCGCTGCCTTGGCCGGCTTAAAGTTTAAGAAAATACGCCTCGCCACGCGGGTAGGGGTAGAGCAGAATTGGTTCCGGGGATCGTCATCCGCCGTTCATCTGGCCGTGTCAGGCCGACGAATTGGCATTGGAGTCGGAGGGGAATAAATGAAAAATCTGCTGAAACTGACGGCCGCGCTCGGCCTTGCGCTCGCCTGCGGGATCGCGTCGCCTGCCTTGGCGCAGAAGACCAAAGTCACGATCTACACATCGCTGGAAAACGACCAGCTTGGGCCGTTCAAGCAGGCGATCGAAACCGCCGTGCCCGAATCCGAGGTCGTCTGGGTGCGCGATTCCACCGGCGTCATCACGGCGCGCTTCCTGGCCGAAAAGGACAATCCGCGCGCCGACCTGGTGATGGGCCATGCCGCGACCGCGCTGCTGCTGTTTGAGAAGATGGGCCTGCTGGAGACCTACAAGCCGGCTGGCGTCGATGCGCTCAAGCCCGTGTTCCGGGATTCGGCCGGCGACTACACCTGGACCGGCATGGACGCCTATCTTGGGGTCATCTGCTACAACACCGCCGAGGCCGGCAAGCTCTCCGGCCTGAAAGCGCCGACCAAGTGGAAGGACCTGCTCGACCCCGCCTACAAGGGCAAGCTGGTGATGCCGCATCCGGCCTCCTCCGGCACCGGCTATCTGATGGTCGGCGCCTGGCTGCAGATGTGGGGTGAGGCGGACGCCTGGAAGTTCATGGACGCGCTGCACGAGAACATCGCGGTCTATACCCATTCGGGCTCGGCGCCCTGCGTGCAGGCCGCGCGCGGCGAACGCGTCGCCGGCATCGCGCTCGATATGCGCGGCGCCTCCGAGAAGACCAAGGGCGCGCCGCTTGAGGTCATCATCCCGGACGAAGGGACCGGCTGGGAGATGGAAGCCACCGGCATCGTGAAGGGCACCAAGAATCTGGCGGTTGCCAAGAAGATCGCCGATTGGGGCGCCACCAAAGCCGCGAATGAGCTTTACTCCAAGACCTACGCGGTCGTCGCCATGCCGGGGGTGGAAAACTTCCCGCCGAACTACCCGAAGACCGCCGAAAAGCTCATGATCAAGAACGACTTCGTGTGGATGGCGGAAAACCGCGAGAAGATCCTCGCCGAGTGGACCAAGCGCTACGAGTCCAAGGCCGCGCCGAAGAACTGACGCTGCTGTCATCCCGGCCGACCCCGGCTTTGAGCCGGGGGAGAGCCGGGACCCACGAAACACCGTGAACGTGGATCCCGGATCGCGCCGTTCGGCGCGTCCGGGATGACAGTTGGTGATCCTGATTGATTGGCACTGAAAGTGCATCTTTAATTGGGGTGCCTGGCCATTGGGTTCAGGCGGCGGGACAGGCAGCGCAAATGGATGCTTTGGTAAAACCAGCACCGGGCGGCGACACGGCGTCAGCCGCGGCGCCACTGCTGCGCATCCGCAGTCTCACCAAGAAATTCGGCCAGTTCACCGCTCTGAACGATGTCTCGCTCGACGTGCCGAAGGGCGAGTTCGTCTGCTTCCTTGGGCCTTCGGGCTGCGGCAAGACCACGCTGCTGCGCGCCATCGCCGGCCTCGATCCGCAGGATGCCGGCCTGATCGAGATTGCGGGCCGCGACGTCTCGCATCTCCCGCCGGCCGCGCGCGACTTCGGCATCGTGTTCCAGTCCTATGCGCTGTTTCCCAACCTCACCGTTGGGGCGAATGTCGGCTACGGCCTGGTCAATCGCCGCGCCGGCCGGGCTGCGATGGACGCACGCGTGCACGAGTTGCTCACGCTGGTCGGGCTGAAGGACCAGGAGAAGAAATATCCGGTGCAGCTTTCCGGCGGCCAGCAGCAGCGCGTCGCGCTGGCGCGCGCGCTCGCGACCTCGCCGGGGCTGCTGCTGCTCGACGAGCCGCTTTCTGCGCTCGATGCGCGCGTGCGGCTGCGCCTGCGCGATGAGATCAAGGCGCTGCAGCGCCGGCTCGGCGTGACCACCATCATGGTGACGCATGACCAGGAAGAAGCGCTCGCGATGGCCGACCGCATCGTGGTGATGAACCAGGGCATGATCGAGCAGGTAGGAACGCCGCAGGAGATCTACCGCAACCCGACGACCGCCTTCGTTGCCGATTTCGTCGGCACCATGACGTTCCTCGATGCCGAGATCGCCGGACCGATGTCGCTACGCGTCGGTGCGATCGAACTGGCTTGCCCCAACGCCAAACGCTTCGCCACCGGGGCCTCGGTCCGCATCGGCTTGCGGCCGGAGGAAATCCGCGTGCGCAACATCGATCGCGAAACGCCGAACCAGATCGCGACGCGCGTGACCGGCCTCGACTTCCTCGGCTCGTTCTGCCGCGCCCGCCTCAAGCCGGATGCCGCGCCGGGCGTCGCGCTCCTGGCGGACTTCTCGCTCAACCTGATGCGCGATCTTGCCGTCGCCGAGGGCCAGCCGCTGACCGTGGCGCTGCCGCCGGAATCGCTGCGCGTATTCGCGAAGGGATAGCGCCGTGTCCGTCACCACCCTCCCGGAACGAGCGCCGGCCGCGGCGGTCGCGCGCATCTCGCGCGACGAATGGCTGATGCGGCTCGGCGTCATTCTGCTGGTCGGGTGGCTGCTGCTCATCATCGCGCTGCCGCTCTGGGCGCTATTGCAGAAGAGCTTCCAGAATGCCGATGGCCAGTTCATCGGCCTTGCCAATTATGCGCGCTATTTCTCGACGCCGACGCTGTTTGGTTCGATCTTCAACAGCATCGGCGTCGCGGTCATCACGACACTGATCGTCATCCCGCTCTCCTTCACCTATGCGTATGCGCTCACCCGCAGCCGCATGCCGTTGCGCAGCCTGTTCTATGCCGGCGCGATGCTGCCGCTGTTCGCGCCCTCGCTGCTGTCGGCGATCTCGCTGATCTATCTGTTCGGCAATCAGGGCCTGCTCAAAGGCCTGCTCGGCGGCGGTTCGATTTACGGCGCGGCCGGCATCGTGGTGGCGCAGGTGTTCTATTGTTTCCCGCATGCGCTGATCATCGCCGTGACGGCGCTCGCACTCGCGGATGCGCGGCTTTATGAGGTCGCGGACGCACTCGGCACCACGCGGGGCCGCATCTTCCGCACCGTGACTTTGCCGGGCGCGAAGTTCGGCCTGATCAACGCGATCTTCGTGGTGTTCACGCTGGTCGTCACCGACTTCGGCATCGCCAAGGTGATCGGCGGCCAGTTCAACGTGCTGGCGACCGACGCCTACAAGCAGGTGGTCGGCCAGCAGAACTTCCAGATGGGCGCGGTGGTCGGCATGGTGCTGCTCGTCCCGGCCGTGCTCGCCTTCGTGATCGACCGCATCGTGCAGCAGCGCCAGGTCGCGCTGCTGTCGGCGCGCGCGGTGCCGCTCGAGCCGAAGGTCAATCGCGCGCGCGACGTCGGCTTGCTGATCTACTGTCTTGTCGTCGTCGGCCTGTTGATCGGCGTGCTCGGCACCGCGATCTGGGCCTCGTTCATCACCTATTGGCCCTACAATCTCTCGCTCACGCTGCGCAATTACGACTTCGGCACCTTCGACCAGAGCGGCTGGTCGTCCTATGCCAATTCGGTCGCGATGGCGGCGCTTGCCGCGATCCTCGGCACCGCGATCGTGTTCACTGGCGCCTACCTCATCGAGAAGACCAAGGTGCTTCCCGGTGGGCGCATGATCGCCCATCTGCTCGCGATGCTGCCGATGGCGGTGCCCGGCCTCGTGCTCGGTCTCGGCTATGTGTTCTTCATCAACGCAAGCTGGAATCCGCTCAACATCTTCTACGGTACGCTGCTGGTGCTGGTCGTGAACTGCACGGCGCATTTCTACACCGTCGCGCACATCACGGCGCTGACGGCGCTCAAGCAGATCGATCCGGAATATGAATCCGTGTCCGCTTCGCTGAAGGTGCCGTTCTGGCGCACCTTCGGGCGCGTCACCGTGCCGATCTGCATGCCGGCGATTCTCGATATCGCGGTCTATTTCTTCGTCAATGCGCTGACGACAGTGTCGGCCGTGATCTTCCTCTATGGCCCGGGCACGAAATTGGCCGCGATCGCGATCGTGCATATGGACGAGGCCGGCGCGACCTCCGGCGCCGCCGCGATGGCGAGCGTGATTGTGGCGACTGCGCTCGGGGCGAAACTCCTGCATCTTCTGCTCGACCGGGTGCTGTTCATGCGCCTGCAGGCCTGGCGGCGACGATGACCAAGACCCCAACCGAATCCGAGAGCGACACCAATCTGTCGCCGCAGCGCCGCGCCTGGGCCGACAAGAATCTCGACCCGGAGGCGCGCACGCTGCTGGCCGAGGACGAGAAGTATTTCCTGCGCCAGTCGGTCTCCACGCCCTGCCTCAATGCCGTCGCCAAGGCCGAAGGCGTCTGGATCGAGGATACCG
>JBBWZU010000514.1:0-4520 GCA_039649225.1 Hyphomicrobiales bacterium
GCGCGATACCACGAGCGAGAACGAGCGGTCCGCGAACGGCAGTGGCAGCACATTGCCGATGCGCCAATCCACATTGATCAGCGTGCATGCGGCTGCATGCTCGCGCGCCTTGTCGATCATCGCGGGGGTCAGATCGATGCCGGTCGCGTGGCGCGCGACGCGCGCGAAGGCCGCGACCACGAGGCCGGGTCCGCACGCGACATCGAGGACGGTGTCCGATGGCGTTGCACCGGAAAACTCCACCAGCAGCCGCAACGCATCCTCGTCGCGCATCGCGGCCGAATTGGCGAACGGCGCGGCCTGACGGGTGAACTGATCGACCACGATTCCGGCATTCGACGTCATGGTTCCGGCTCGACGCATCCAGGTGACTGGCTTCGCACTTTAGCAGTTCCATTGCGGCTTTGCAGCCTCGTGTTCCGGCGCTTCGATCCGGGCCGAAACAATCGAACCTGCCGCCATGGTCTGGGGTTGTCATCGCGCCCATCGGAGAACCGGAACAAACGGAGCCGAGCATGACAACCGGCACAATGCATATGACGCGCACGCGCGCAGGCGGCCGCTCTCTCATTCTTTTCACGATGTGCCTTGGCGTATTGGTCGCGCAGATTGACACGTCCGTCGTCAATCTGGCGCTCAAGCATATTGCGGCGGATCTCACGGCGAATGTGAGTCAGCTCCAATGGGTGGTCGACAGCTACAATCTGACCTACGCGACGCTGCTGCTCACCGGCGGCGTGCTGGCCGATCTCTATGGGCGGCGCCGCATCTTCGCCCTCGGCATTGTCCTCTTCACCCTCGGCTCGCTGATCTGCGGCCTGGCGCCGAACATCGCCACGCTCATCGCCGGACGCACCATCGCGGGCATCGGGGCGGCGCTGGAAGTGCCGACCACGCTCGCGATCCTGGCGGCGGTCTATCCGGATCCCGACGAGCGCGCATTGCCGCTCGGCATCTGGGCGAGCTGCAACGGGCTTGCCTTCATCATCGGGCCGACGCTCGGCGGTCTCCTGGTCGATCACGAAGGCTGGCGCAGCATCTTTTTGCTGATCATCCCGCTCGGCGTGCTGGCACTCGGCCTGACCTGGGGCGTCGTTCCGGAGTCGGCCGCGCCCAAAGACCGCCAGCTCGACCTGCCCGGCCAGGCACTCGCAATCGTCGCGCTCGGCGCACTCTCGCTGGCGGCGATCGAGGGGCCGGGCTGGGGGCTGGCGTCCGTCGGCGAATTTTCCACGCTGATCGTTTTCATCGCCGCCCTGATCGCATTCCTGCGCGTCGAGGCGCATACGGCGGGCGCGCTGTTGCCGCTCGATCTGTTCAAAAACGCCTCGTTCTCGGCTTCGATCGCAATCGCCGCGCTGATGACGTTCGGCATGTATGCGATGCTGTTCCTGACCCCGCTCTACCTGCAATCCACGCGCGGCGCCTCGGCGATCACGGCCGGGCTTGAGCTGCTGCCGATGTCGGTCAGCTTCGTGATCGTGTCGCAGCTCTCGGGCCGCTTGACCAAGCTGTTCGGCCCGCGCGTCATCACCTGCGCCGGCATGACCGCGATGGGCCTCGGCATGCTGCTGATGGCGTTGTTCCTGGGCGGAAGCCTGCTCGCCATCGAGGCGGCACTGCTCGTGATCGGCATCGGGCTCGGCCTCAACACCGCGCCGATCCAGAACGTCGCGGTGACGAGCGTGCCGGAGGATCGCGCCGGAACGGCCTCCGGGCTGATCAACACGGCGCGCATGGTCGGCGCGACGATCGGCGTTGCGATCTTGGGCCTGCTGTTGGGCGCCCATCCGGGCGAAGGCGAAACCGTGATCGGCGGATACCGGCTCGCCTATCTGATCGGCGGAGCGGGCGAGCTGGCCGGCGCCGTGATCGCCGCCGTCTTCATCAGCCCGCATTCGCTGCGCGCGACCAAATAGCTCCGTCATGGCCGGGCTTGTCCCGGCCATCCACGTCTTGCTTGCCTCGCGAAGTCAAAGAAAGACGTGGATGCCCGGGACAAGCCCGGGCATGACGGAGCTACTACGCCACCCTCATCCGGTGCGTCGGCGCGATGCGCGAGACCAGAAGCTTGTCGATCCGCCGTCCGTCGAGATCGACCACCTCGAAGCGCCAGCCATGGATCTCGTCGCACTCGCCGATTTCCGGGATGTGCCCGAACTTGGCCAGCACCAGCCCGGCCGCGGTGTGAAAACTGCGGTCGGGATCGAGCGGAATGCCGAGCCGCTCGGCAAGGTTGTCGGCCGGCATCGCGCCCGACACCAGATAGGATCCGTCCGGGCGCAGAACCATATCCGGCTCGCCGTCATCTTTGAATTCGCCGACGATCGATTCCAGAATATCAGCCGGCGTCACGACGCCGAGGAACTGCCCGTATTCGTCGTGAACGAGCCCGATCGAGACCGACATTTCCCGGAACAGCCCAACGACATCGAGCGCGTCCATGCTGTCCGGCACGACCGGCGCGGCACGCACCATTTGCCGGATATCGTTCTGGCTGCAGTTGGGATCGGCGAGCAGATCCTTGGCCTGAATGACGCCGATCATGCCGTCGACGTCCGCATCATAGACCGGCAGCCGCGTGTGATGGCTTGCCGCGACCTTGCGGCGGATCGCTTGCGGGTCTTCGCCGATGTCGATCACGTCGACGTCATGGCGCGGCGTCATCACGGCGTTGACCGAGCGGTCGCCGAGCCGCAGCACGGCCGAGATCATGGCGCGCTCCTGCGGCTGGAGCACGCCGGCGCCCTCGGCTTCCGCCACCACGGTGTGGATCTCCTCCTCGGTGACGCCGCCCGCCGCATCACCGCCGCCGAACAGCCGGAGCACTACCTTGCCGGATGCGTCGAGCGCCCATGCGAACGGCGCGCCGATCCGCGCCAGCCACATCATCGCCGGTGCCACCATGCAGGCGATGCGCTCCGGATTGCGCAGCGCAAGCTGCTTTGGCACCAGTTCGCCGAGGATGAGCGAGAAGTAAGTGATCAAGGTGACCACCAGGCCGAAGCCGAGATATTCGGCGATGTGCGCGCCGAGCCCCTGCCCGACCAGCCAGTCGGCAAGGCGCCGCCCAAGCGTCGCGCCCGAATAGGCGCCCGCGATGATGCCGACCAGTGTGATGCCGGTCTGCACCGTGGAGAGAAACCGGCCGGGATCGGAGGCGAGCTTGAGCGCGCGGTGCGATCCCGTCACGCCGCGCGCGATCAGCACCTTGAGCCGGGCCGGCCGCGACGACACGATCGCGAGCTCCGACATGGCGAGCAGGCCATTGACGATGATCAGCGCGAAAATGATCGCAAGCTCGAGCAACATGGAACGAATGGACTCAAAATCGTGACGCCCCGCAGAGACCCGCGGGGCGCCAACACATTACGACAGATCGCAGCGCGCGGTCAGACCTTGAGCGGCACTTTCGGCACCGAGCCGCGGCCGGACGGGGGCTTGCCGTCGCCCTTCGGACCGGCCGTACGCGGCTTGCGCGGCGACGCGCGGCGCTTGGCGCGGTTCTTGCGCGGCTCGGGCAACTTCTCGGGCTTGGGCGTGACCGGCCCCTCCGGATACTCGAAGGTGAGCTTGTCCTTGCCGTCCTCGTCCTTGCCGACGACGACGCGCACGTGCCCCCCGTTCTTCAGCCGCCCGAACAGCACGTCGTCGGCGAGCGGCTTCTTGATGTGCTCCTGGATCACGCGCGCCATCGGCCGTGCGCCCATCAGCTCGTCATAGCCGTTGGTGATCAGCCACCGGCTGGCATCGTCCGACAGCTCGATCGTGACGTTGCGGTCGGCGAGCTGCGCCTCGAGCTGCATCACGAACTTCTCGACCACCTTGGAGATGACCTCCTCGGACAGGTGCGCGAAGGTGATAATGGCGTCGAGACGGTTGCGGAACTCCGGCGCGAACAGGCGATTGATCGCCTCGACGTCGTCGCCTTCGCGCTTGGTGCGGGTGAAGCCGTAGGCGGCCTTGGCCATGTCGGAGGCGCCCGCATTCGTGGTCATGATCAGGATCACATTGCGGAACGACACCTGCTTGCCGTTGTGATCGGTCAGCCGGCCGTGATCCATGATCTGCAGCAGCACGTTGAACAGATCAGGATGCGCCTTCTCGATCTCGTCGAGCAGCAGCACGCAATGCGGATGCTGGTCGACGCCGTCGGTCAGCAGGCCGCCCTGGTCGAAGCCCACATAGCCGGGCGGCGCGCCGATCAGGCGCGAGACGGTGTGGCGCTCCATGTATTCCGACATGTCGAAGCGGATCAGCTCGACGCCGAGCAGCTCGGACAATTGCTTGGCGACCTCGGTCTTGCCGACGCCGGTCGGGCCGGAGAACAGATAGCAGCCGATCGGCTTCTCGGGCTCGCGCAGGCCTGCGCGCGCGAGCTTGATCGAGGACGAGAGCGAGATGATCGCCTTGTCCTGGCCGTAGACCACGCGCTTGAGCGTCGCCTCCAGGTGCGAGAGCACCTCGGCATCGTCCTTCGAGACGGTTTTGGGCGGGATGCGCGCCATCGTGGCGATCGT
>JBBWZU010000477.1:0-2872 GCA_039649225.1 Hyphomicrobiales bacterium
GGCGGCTACTGGCAACGCAATTCGCGCGACGTCTTTGCGGCGCTTGCGGACGGGGCCTTGACCGGCGGCTGGTCGGTGGCGATGCCCGGCTATTCGCTCGCGCCCGCCGTCACGCTGACGCAAATCGTTGCCGAAATAAGTCGCGCGCTGGACTGGCTGTCGGACAGCGGGCCGTCTTACGGCATTGCCGGCCCGATCACCGTGTCCGGCTGGTCTGCCGGCGCCCAGCTCACCGCGATGGCGCTGTCCCATCCTGGCGTCACGGCGGGACTGGCGATCTCGGGCGTTTATGACCTCGCGCCGATCCGCGACACTTATCTCAACGATGCGCTGCACATTTCTGACGAGGAGATCGCGTCGCTCTCGCCGCTGCGGCTGCCGCCGGTCATCAAGCCGCTCGCCATCGTGTACGGAACGGCTGAGCTTCCGGCGCTGATCTGGGATTCGCGCAATCTCCACGCCCTGCGCGCCGCCGCGCACGCACCCGGTCCGTTGATTCCGGTCGCGGGCGCCAACCATTTCACCATTCTGGATGAACTGCGGCGCAAGGACGGAATCCTGCTGAAGGCAGCAAGAGACCTCGCGGAGGGACACGCGTGAACGTCCCGAAACCGTTCCGCTCCACGGCCGCCGATCCGGCACAAGGCGTCGGCGCCAGTTTGCCGCGCAAGGAGGACGACCGCCTGATGCGCGGACGCGGACAGTTCGTCGGCGACATCCGGTTGCCCGGCATGCAAGATATCGCCTTCGTGCGCAGTCCGCTCGCGCATGCGATCATCCGCGGCATCACGATCCCGGCGCAGTATCGCGATCGTGTCTTTACCGCTGATGATCTCAACGGCGTGCAACCGATCCGGGCCGTATCCGGACTGCCGGGTTTCAAGGTCTCGGTCCAGCCGCCGCTTGCGACCGGCAAGGTCCGCCAGGTCGGCGAACCGATCGCGATGTGCGTTGCGCCGACGCGCGCCGAAGCCGAGGACATCGCGGCTTGCGTCATGCTCGATCTCGAAGAGCTTCCGGCCGTCCACGACATGCTGCGCGCGCGCGAGCCCGGCTCGGCGCTGGTGCACGAGCATTGGGGCGACAACGTTTTCCTGGAAACTGCGGTCGACATCGGCATCGCGGCGGCATTCGATGCGCCGATCAAGGTCACGCGCACGATCTCGACCGGCCGGCAGTGCATGGCGCCGATCGAAGGGCGCGGCGTCATCGCGACGCTTGACCACCGCATGGACCAGCTCGTGCTTCACACCGCGAGCCAGATGCCGCACATCGTCCGCAATGGTCTTGCCGAGTGCCTTGGCGTCGCACAGGAGCGCATCCGCATCGTCTCGCCGGACGTCGGCGGCGGCTTCGGCTACAAGGCAATCCTGCTGGCCGAGGAAGTTTGTCTTGGATGGCTTGCGCTGCGTTGCGGCCATCCGGTGCGCTGGCTCGAAGATCGCCGCGAGCATCTGACCGCCGGCGCGAACTGCCGCGAGCACCATTACGAGATCACGGCTTATGCGGACCGCGACGGCAGGCTGCGCGGCATCGATTGCGAGGCGACCGTGGATTCCGGCGCCTACTCGGCCTATCCGTTCTCGGCGTGCCTGGAAGCCGCGCAGGTCGCCAGCATCCTGCCGGGCCCGTATGATTTTCCGGCCTATCGCTGCCGCACGTGGTCGGTTGCCACCAACAAATGCCCGATCCTGCCCTATCGCGGTGTCGCCAGGACCGGCGTGTGCTTCGCGCTGGAGCTGGCGCTCGACGCAGTCGCGGCCGAGGCCGGGCTCGAGCCCTCGGTCGTGCGCCTGAAAAATCTGGTGCGGCCGGAACAGATGCCGTTCGACAACATCACCAACAAGCACTTCGATAGCGGCGACTATCCGGAGGCGATGTCGCGCGCGCTTGCGGCGATCGACGTCGAAGGAATTCGCGCGCGGCAGAAGGCCGGCGAGCCGGACGGCCGCCGCATCGGCGTCGGCATGTCGATCTATTGCGAGCAGGCGGCGCACGGCACGTCCGTCTATTCCGGCTGGGGCATTCCGATGGTGCCGGGCCACGAGCAGGCGAGTGCCCGCTTCACGCCGGACGGCGGGCTTGAATTGCGCGTCGGCGTCCATTCGCACGGACAAGGCCTGGAAACGACGCTGGCGCAGATCGCGCACGAAATGCTCGGCGTGCCGACGGACCGCGTGCGCGTGCTGCACGGCGACACTGCCACGACGCCCTATTCCACCGGCACGTGGGGCTCGCGCTGCATCGTGATGGCGGGCGGTGCCGTCGCGACCGCCTGCCGCGAGCTCGGCGAGCGCGCGCTGCGGATCGGCGCGTTCCTGCTGCAGGCTGAGCCTGCCCACGTAAAGCTCGATCGCGGCCGCATCGTCGGTCCGGCCGGAGAGGTCGCGCTCGCCGAGATTGCCCGCACCTGGTATCGCTTCCCGCAAAATCTTCCGGCCGATGTGCATGCGGGCGGGCTCGAAGTGACCGCGGGCTACAAGCCGGTGCGCGACAGCGGCACGTTCAGCTATGCGGCGCATGCGGTCGTGGTGGCGGTCGATCCGGAGCTCGGCGAGGTCGAAATCCTCAACTACGCGATTGCCGAGGACGGCGGCGTGCTGGTGAACCCCATGGTAGTCGACGGACAGATTTTCGGCGGGCTGGCGCAAGGCATCGGCACCGCGCTGCTGGAAGAAATGCCATTCGACGCATCCGGCCAGCCGCTTGCGTCCACCTTGGCGGACTATCTGCTGCCCGGCGCCGCCGAGGTGCCGGAGCCGCGCGTCGACCACATGGAAACGCCGTCGCCCTACACGCAGTTCGGCGTCAAGGGCATCGGCGAAGGCGGCGCCATCGCGCCGCCCGCCGCCATCACCAATGCGATCAACGA
>JBBWZU010000518.1:0-13374 GCA_039649225.1 Hyphomicrobiales bacterium
ACATACATCGATTCAATCTCCCGACGTCACGCGCGTTGAGCGCGGTATGGCGGCGACGGCATCGGCCGTCACGAACAGCAGATCGAGACCGCGCGGGAACAGCGCATGGTTGCGCTGCAGCCGCGCCACAAGGTCGGCCGGACATGGCGAGACCGCGAATTGCCGTTCTGTCGCGATGCCGGGGCCGCTGAGAGCCACCGCGGCGGGTCCGGACAAGTGCTCGACCTGAAGCACCAGTGTGGTCGAGCGATCCGGATATTCGGCGGTTCCTGGCGCGAAGGACTCGAAGTCCGGAACGCGGCCCGCATTCGCCAAGAAGGCGAATGCCGCATCCTTGGCGTCGCGCGCGATCGGTGCGCCGGTATGAAAGCGCAGCCACTGCGCCACATCCGGCTGCGCCTCGAGCGCTTCGTCGAGCCAGAACGGCGACTCGTAGTCGAGCAGCGCGAGCGCGATGGCGCCGGCGCCCCGCGACAGCGGGGCCGGCGGCACCAATGCGGGCGCCAGCGTCTGCGCGCTTCCCGGCCGTGCCATCGCGTCCATCACGGCGCGAAATACCGATTGCGCGTTGTCGACCGGATCGGCGAATGCGGGAGCAAGCGCGTTCATGCGGCATTCTCCCCGCGTACCAGCGTGAAGAAATCGACCTTGGTGGCGGCGGTGCGCTCGCGCGTCTCGCTGCGCTCACGGTCAAGACGGCCGCGAACCGGAGCAAGAACGTGTTGCTCAAGCGCGGGCCGATGCTGGTCGCTTTGCCATAGCGCGTCGCACAGCGCCGCAAGCCGCGCCTTTTGGGCGTCGCGGCCGAGCGCGTAGGAATATCCGATCTCGCCGCCAGCAAGCTGCACGGCCGCGCGGGTCACCGTCGCCTCGCCGAGATTGAATGGCGCGCCATCGCCGCCGATGCGGCCGCGCACCATCACGAGGCCGGTTTCGGCCGCGCGCAGATCCGCGTGTTCCGGAAGCGTGCCGAGTTGCGCGAGGCCGGTCGTCAGCTCGGCCGCGGTCGCCTGCGCCAGTATCGCCATCGCGGCCTTGCGTGCGGCGATCGCGGGGGCTTCGGCGGGCTTTGATGAAGATTTTTCTGCCATGTCCAAGTTGTCTATGCTAATAGACAACTAGCGAGTCTTCAAGACCGCTTTGTGACAATTCGACCCTCTGGCGAACCGCAATGGGGATTGTGAGCGACAATTCGATTCAGGACGGCTCGATCAACGGCGTGACGCTATGGCGGCGCATCGCGGATGATATCGAACGTTCGATCGTCCAGGGCGACGTCGTGCCCGGCGAGCGGTTGCCCGGAGAGGTCGAGATCGCCGATCGTTTTGGCGTCAATCGCCACACCGTGCGGCGTGCGCTCAGCGAACTCACCGAACGCGGGCTGGTGCGCGCCGAGCGCGGCAGCGGCACCTATGTGGAAACGACGCGTCTGCCCTATCCGATCCGCTCGCGCACGCGTTTTTCCGAGATCGTCGGCGCGGCGGGGCACCAGGCCGGAGGTCGGCTGCTGACCAGCGCGACCGAGGCCGCCAGCGGACATGTCGCGCGGCAACTCGACATCGCGGCGGGGACGCCAGTCATCCGGTTGGAGATCTTGCGCAGCGTCGATCGCGTGCCGGTATCGCTCGGCACGACCTGGCTGCCGGTCGATCGGGTGCCGAAGGCCGTGCGTTACTATCGGGCGACCAATTCGATGACCAAAACCTTGGCCCGCGCCGGCATTGCGGACTATCGCCGTCACAGCACGCGGATTTCCGCCGCGGTCGTCGATGCGCTCGACGCCGCGCGCCTGCGCCTGACCGCCGGGCGGCCGTTGATCGTCGTCGACGGCGTCGACGTCACGCCGGACGGGCGCCCGGTGCTGACGACGCACGCGCGCTTTGCGGCGGACCGGATCGAACTGATCGTGGAGAGCTAGCTCGCCAGCGTCGTGCGCCCGATAATCGCAAGACGCAGCCGCGTCGAGATCCAGTCGATCGCCGCGACAGTCACGAGAATCATCAAGACCAGAAACGACACCTTGTCCCACTCCAGGACGCGGATCTGTTCGGTCAAATGCAGCCCGATGCCGCCCGCGCCGACGATACCGATGATCGTCGCCGAACGCGTATTGGACTCAAAATAGTAGAGCACCTGGCTTGCGATGACGGGAAAGACCTGCGGGATCAGGCCAAAGCGCAGGGCATGCAGCTGGGTGCCGCCGGTCGAAACGATGCCTTCCATCGGCTTGCGGTCGGCACTCTCGATCGCCTCGGAGAACAGCTTTCCGAACGCGCCGAAATCCGATGCCGCGATGGCCAGGATTCCGGCAAAGGGGCCGAGGCCGACGACATTGATGAAGATCAGCGCCCAGATCAGCACGTCGACGCCGCGGATGGTATCGAGGAAACGGCGCACCGCGAAATGCGCGAAAATGTTCGGGACGACGTTCTTGGCCGCCAGGAAGCCGACCGGGAATGCCAGAATGGCGGCGGTCAGCGTTCCGAGCAGCGCGATCGAGAGGGTCTCGCCGAGCGCCTTGATGAAGGTCATGAGTTGCGTTCCCGGCGAAGGCGGGAACATCAGCGAGACGATATTGGCGATCTGCGCGAGGCCCGAACCCAATCGGGCGAACGAAAACTCCAGCCGCCAGAACGCAAAGGCGGCCAGCGCCGCCATCGCGACGACAACCACGATATTGAGGGCGCGGCGTGCGGGGGCGGTTTCGAACACGGCCGGATGGCGCGCGCGCAGGTTCGTGATGTCAGATAGCGCCTCGGCGCGCAACGACCCGCTCATGGACGCTGCTCCATCCCGATCAGCGCATGGCGCAGCCGCTCGGTCAGCAGGTCGATCACCATCACGGTCGCGATGATCAGGACGAGGATCGCCGAGACGTCGGAATAATAGAATTTACGGATCGCTACCATCAGGTCCGCGCCGATGCCGCCGGCGCCGACAAAGCCCATGACGGCGGCGCTGCGCACGTTGATCTCGAAGCGTAGCAGCGTATAGGACACGAAATTCGATATCACCTGCGGCAGGACGGCAAAGCGCAGGATCGCGAAGCGGTGCGCGCCCGCCGAGGTCACGCCTTCCACCGGTTTCATGTCGATATTTTCGACCACCTCGGAGAACAGCTTGCCGAGCGCCCCCATGGTGTGGATCGCCAGTGCCAGCACGCCCGGCATCGCGCCAAGGCCGAAGGCGACCACGAACAGCAGCGCGAATACGATCTCCGGAACGGTGCGGCAGAACTCGAGCAGGCGGCGCGCTGCGATACGCACGACGCCACGCTTTTCCAGATTGGCGGCCGCCGAGAAGCACAGCACGAAGCCGCCGATGAAGCCGAGCAGCGTGCCGAGATAGGCGATCAGCAGCGTATCGAGGAGAAGCCGGGTCCAGCTCTTGATGTCCCAGAACCATTCGGCGAGATCGCCCGAGAGGTTGGCCCAGGTGAGCGTCGGGACGAGGCCGACAATGTAATTGGGAAAGCGGTGGATGTTCGCGGCGAACTTGGCGGGATCGACCTCGCCCGAAATGCCGGCCGCGCCGATCGCCACAAACAGGAGGACGAAACCGATCCCGGTGCGCCACCGCTTCGCCGCGACGGCGTGGCTGTAAGCCGCCAATGCGCGTGCAAGCTGTTCGGGCGGGAGGCGGACGACCGCGCCTGGCATTCGCTTTGAACCAGATATTGGACTTCGAGAAATTCGGTGGGGGGAGCGGTGTCCCCGAAGAGGGACACAAGAGCTCACCCCACCGGGTTGCGGCTTTAGGACGCGCTCTTCTTCTTGCGCAGCTGGTCGACGAACTTGATCATGTCCACGACCGGTTCGTAGGCTTTGTGATCGGTCGGCTCCCACGGCTTCATCTTGCCGTCGAACATCTTCTCGAACCCGGCCTTTTCCTTCTGCGGGTAGGCCAGGAAGGCCTCGCGCAATTTGGTCTTCAGGTCGGGCGGAAGGTCGCTCAGATAAGCGAACGGCGAATTCACGATCAAGTCGGATTTGAAGATGATGCGGTAGTCGCTGTACTTCGCCATGCCCTTGCGCTCCATGCGCATCAGGGCCGACTCGCGCTCGTCATTCCACCAGTTCGCCGCGACGTCGACCGTGCCCTGCTGCAGCGCAAGCACCGCGTTCTCGTGGCTGCCGGTGAATACGACTTTGCCGAAGAAGGCATCCGGGTCGATTTTCATCTTGTCGAGCGCAAAGCGGGGCGCGTTGTTGCCCGAAGTGGAGTTCGGGTCGACGAGACCCAGGTTCTTGCCTTTCAGATCCTCGATCTTCTGGTAGGGGCTGTCCTTCTTCACATAGAACACCGAGTAATAGCCCTTGGTGCCGTCCTCGTTCACCTCGATGGCGAACGGCTCGGTTTTCACGCCATTGATATAGGCGCGCGCGTAGGAGGCCGGGCCGTAATAGGCAAGATGGATGTTTCCGGCCTTCTGGCCTTCGATCACCGCCGCATAATCGTTGGCGATGCGCAGCGTGACCTTCACGCCGAGTTCCTTGGCCAGGTACTCGGCGAGCGGCGCGTAACGTTCGTTGACGCCGGAGGCGTTCTCGGCCGGCACGAGCGCGAAGACGAGCTCGGGGTATTTTGCTTTCCAGTCCTGCGCGAAAGCACTGCTGGCGGTGAGGGCGAGCAGGCCCGTACCGATGATAAGGCTTCGACGATCGAACATGATCTCTCCTGTGGATGACTTGTTATGGCGTACGCTTGACGTGACGTTTCGTGACGCAAATTACGCGACGGCGGCCTCGCCATAGGCCGGTACGCGATCTTCCCGTTGCGGCGCGGGCGCTTCGTCCATCACCTCGCCGGCCTCGAGGCCGTAAAGTTCGCGCGCGGTCGCTTCGGTGAGCTGCGCCGGAACGCCGTCGAACACGACCCGCCCGGCCGCCATGCCGACCAGCCGGTCGCAATAGCCGCGCGCAAGATCGAGCGAATGCAGGTTGCACACGACCGTGATGCCGAAATGCTTGTTCAGCCGCAGCAGCGCATCCATGACGATCTGCGTATTGCGCGGATCGAGCGAGGCGATCGGTTCGTCGGCGAGGATGATGTCCGGCTCCTGCACCATCGCGCGCGCGATCGCGACGCGCTGCTGCTGGCCGCCGGAAAGCTGATCGGCGCGCTGCGCCGCAAGGCCGGCCATGTCGAACTGCTCGAGCGCGGAGAGCGCTATCGCCTTGTCCTCGTCGGTCCAGATGTTGAGGAGCGAGCGCCAGTTCGGCACTGCGGCAAGACGGCCCATCAGGACGTTGGTCAGCACGTCGAGGCGCCCGACCAGATTGAACTGCTGGAAGATCATGGCCGAGCGCGCGCGCCACGCCCGCAGCTCGGCGCCTTTGAGCGCGGTCACGTCGGTTCCGCCAAAAGAAATCTGCCCGTCCGAAGGGTCGATCAGGCGATTGATCAGGCGCAGCAGCGTCGACTTTCCGGCGCCGGAGCGGCCGATGATGCCGATGAAGCTGCCGGGCTCAAGCTCGAGCGAGACATCCGACACCGCGACCATCGCGCCGAAGCGGCGCGAGATCCCTTGCAGGGTTAGCATTCCGCTCGGCTCCGTCGGGCGCATGGAGCAGCCGTAGAGCCCTTCTCGGACAGTGATGTGACAATGCTTGGTGATGGCGGGAATCTGTGAATAAGTCTGGAGCGCGGAACACTGTCATCCAAGTGTCGTGCTGGATGGCCAAGAACCCAAAGTTCGCACGCGCGAAGCGCGTCGCCGTGATTGCGAACATTGGGAATTGGGACACAAGATGAATACGCTTTTTCGTTTGCCGGCCGACCAGGACGGCGGCGCACCCGCAGCCGGCGCGTTGCGGATCGAACGCGGCCGCGTGCTGGTCGATGGCGCGTTCATCGATGCAACGGTCGATATCGGGGAAAATGGTCATGTCGCCGGGCTGGACCCTGCGGCTTCGGCCGTGCGCCGCATCGATGCGGATGGCCTGCTGGTGCTGCCTGGCATCGTCGACATTCACGGCGATGCCTTCGAGCGGCAGATGATGCCGCGGCCGGGTGTCGGCTTTCCGGTCGACATCGCGTTGCTCGACAGTGACCGGCAGGTGCTGGCGAACGGAATCACGACGGTCTTTCACAGCGTGACGTGCTCGTGGGAACCGGGCCTGCGTGGGCCGGAAAATGCCCGCGCGATCATCACGGCGCTGGACCATCTGCGTCCGCAGCTTGGCGCCGATACGCGGTTTCATCTGCGCCATGAGACGTTCAATCTCGATGCCGAAGCGGAGGTCTTGGGTTGGCTGACAAGCGCCAAGATCGACGCGCTGGCGTTCAACGATCACATGACGTCGGTCATCGCGGCGAAAGATCGCGCCGCAAATATTCGCCGGATGTCGGAGCGCTCCGGCGTTTCGCACGCACAGTTCGAAGAGCTGATGACCCGCGTCCAGCGCGGCGCGCCGGACGTTCCCGGCTCGATCGAGCGCCTCGCGGCGGCGGCGCGCGCAGCGGGCGTGCCGCTGCTCTCGCACGACGACATGAGCCCGGATCAGCGGCGCTGGTACCGTGCGCTTGGATGCCGCGCGACGGAATTTCCCACTACGATGGAGACCGCGCAGGACGCCGCGTCGGCGGGCGATGACATCATATTCGGCGCGCCGAACGTCGTGCGCGGTGGAAGCCATCTCGGCTGGACCAATGCGGCCGAGATGGTGGCGCGCGGCCTCTGCTCCATCCTGGCGTCCGACTATTATTATCCGGCGCCGCTGCTCGCGGCGTTTCGTCTCGCCGCTGCGGGCGTCACGCCGCTGGAGCGCGCCTGGCCGCTGGTGTCGTCGGCTCCGGCGCGATCGATGGGGCTTGCGGATCGCGGAACGATCGCCGCCGGCAAGCGGGCCGACTTGATCCTCGTCGATGCGAGCGATCCGGCCCGTCCGCGTGTGTCCGCGACCATTGTGGCGGGCCGTCCCGTCTATCTGACGGCAGCACCCGCATTTGCTGAGCGCTAGCGCCGGCCGGTCAGCCGCTGGCGTGCCAGCACGTAGAACCGGCTCGTCCTATCGTCCTGCCGCATCAGCGAAATCGCGCCGAGCTCGAGATGATCGCCAGAAAGGGCGTCGTAGGCCTTCACAAGGCTTGCCAGGAAAGCCGGACGCTCATCGTCCGCGAGCGGTCCCGTCAGCGTCATGTGGAAGCGGAATTCATCCAGCACATAGGGGTAACCCCAACGCTCCAGCAGTTCGGCCTGGCGTGCGCTGAGACCGGAGGCGAGGCGGCGTGCGCGGTCGGCCTCGTCAAGCGGCGCGCGAAAGCGATCGAACGCCTCAACGCACGTGCTCGCGAATTCCTCGATCTCGGGATACGGCTCGACAGGGATGAGGGCGATAAAACGGCCGATCGCTGCGACGCGCAATGGGCCGGCCGCGACCGGTGCGTGGGATGCCGCAAACGCCGAGAAAGCCTTTTCGAGTTGGTCGCTATCGGCGCCCGGCGCCGGCCGGAACGGTGCGGCGAGCGTGGCATGAAATCCGTAGCGGCGCGGTTCAAGGGTCGCGCGCGCAAGACGTGACGGTTCGATCCCGTCGATCGACTGATGCGGCACGTCGGCCCGTTCGAAGCAGTCGTAACCCAGCACGCGCGCGCCGAAGCGCGCGAGCGGCGAGTCCGGCGGTGGGGTGAAGTAGATGGCGTAGCGGACGGTCGACATTGTCACAGCGAGAGGAGGAATACCGGTCGCATAGGTGCGTCATGTGACGGCGCGATGACAAGGCCCCGCCGCGCGCTAGCGACAAAAACGCCGCGCGCCCGAACCGCAATTCGGGCGCGCGGTCGTATTTAAGTCAAACGCGTACCAAGCCGCCGGTTCGCGGCGTTAGTGCGCCAGCGGATCCGGCCGCAGCTGGAAATGCGCCGCCAGCGGCTTCGTGCCCTTGCCGCCTTCGATCATCCAGGGCGTGCGGTCGCCATTGGCGGCCCACAAGCCACGGCCCTTCCAGCCCGCGTTCGGATCATCGATGCGGCCGTCGAAGCCCTTGGCGTAGAAGCCGAGCGGATAGGGAACACGGAGCGACACCATTTTGCCGTCCTTGTTCAGCGCGACGAGCCCGTCCATCAGGTTGGCGGTCGACATCGGGATGTCTTCGCCAAGGCCAAAGGTGTTGTGCTGGTCGACCCACGAGTAGTAGCTCGCCTCGGCGCTGTTCTCGCCGATGCCTTTGAAACCGGGGCCGGGATACTGGTGGAACGCCCAGCCTTCGGGGCAATGGTCGCCGGTCGCCTTCGGGCCGTTGAGCGGACCTTTGCACAGGCGGCGATCGAACACGCCCATGTGGCCGCTGGCGAGCGAGACCCAGACGCGGCCCTGCTTGTCGATGTCGCCGCCGCGCACGCCGAAGCCCGGCATCGGCACGTTATAGATCTCGGCCAGCGCCTTGTGCGGGTTCTTGCCCGGATCGATGCGCACGACCGCGCCGGGGCTGCCGCGCAGCGTGCCCCAGATCGAGCCGTCGACGGGGCTCGGCATTACCGCATAGAACGTCGGGCCAATGCGCATGTCCTTGCCGGGTTCCTGCGGCTTGCCCGGTTCGGTGTATTCGTCGCGCACGCCGTTGCCATTGGTGTCGAGCACGATCGCGGTCCAGCCCTGCGACTTCTCGATGTCGCCGGTCTCGTCCAGCATCTTGGTATTGATCCAGCCGACATTGCCGCCGCCGCCGCCGGTGCTCGCCCACAACGTCTCGTTCTCGTCGTAGCCGAACTGGAGGTGATGCGAACCGAAGCAGGTCTGGTAGGCGGTGTACTTGCCGGTCTTGGGATCATACATCGTCACCCGGCGGTTGGTGCTGTTGAGCGGAAACTCGACGGCCGACGGATGCTTCGAGCCCTTCTTGCAGAAGTCCGGATTGTCCGGCTTGTGGCCGGTCGCCGCCAGCCAGACGCGGCCTTTCCGGTCGAGCATCGAGTTGTGGTTGTTGGCCTTGCTGTCCCAGATGTTCTCCTCGCCCCAATAGGCCGAGGACTGCAGGATCTTGACCGAGCCGGCATTGCCCGGTCCGAGCGCCAGCGGCATGTCGTCGGTGACGGGCAGCCGGAAGTTCGACGCCGTATTCTTCACCGGATCAAGGATCGGCATGTCGTTGCAGGCGTGCTCGCACTGCCCATACAGCGGCCCATAGCCGTTCACGGTCGGATAGCGCCGGTCGCTGGCGATCAGATCGTGTAAATATTGCTTCGGATTGTGCCAGTCGCGCAGCGTGACGACGATGTTGCGCTCGACGCCCTGCGGCCGCGTCGGCTTGGCGAACGGCAACTCGCCCTTCTCGACGCGCTCGGTCCAGTTGGCGAAGTACTTGAATGGCGCACCGCCAAGATCGCCGGCGGCAAGGTTGATCATGTTCTCGCCCGCCTGGCCCGACTGGATGCGGCGCATCCAGGCCTCTTCATGCGTCTTGCCCTGGTCCATATGGAATTTCGGGATCGTGCGGGTCGCGAGCTGGCCGAGCTGATGACAGCCGACGCAACCATTGTTCTTCATCACGTTGAGCCAGTCGGTCTGCTTGATCTTGTCCGGGATGCCGTTCTCGTTGTTCGGCCCGAACTTGTTCGCGCTCGGGATCTCCAGCATCGCGAACCAGTAGATCGCCGGGTAATATTGCGCCGCGGCCTTGTCGTCGGGCGCCGGCACCGCCGTCAGGTTGAGCTGCTTGCCGGGCTCCGACTTCACCTTCGGCGAGTCGACGAGACCGTAGCCGCGTACCCAGACGTCGTAGTTGGCTTTCGGCAGATCGGGCACGACATAGCGGCCCTGATCGTCGGTCACGACGCTCTTGATGTAGCGCACACCGAGATCATGGGTTTCGGCGATCACCCAGACGCCGGCTTCGGGGCCGTTCGGGCCGCGCACGACGCCGCCGATGTCGTCATTGTCGATCTCAACCGCCGTGGTGGCCGATTGTTGCGCAAGAGCCGGCGGTGCTGCGATCGCGAGCAATGCCGCGATGGCGGCGGAGAGAAAAAAGCTTCGTCGGATTTGATGTGTTTGCATGATGGATCGCTCCCTTGCCCGCGGCAATCATTTTCCGTTGCATATCGGGACTGGCGGGAGACTACGCCCACCTTGGAACTGTTCGCAATGACAAAGGCGCCGGCGGAGGAGATGCCGCTTTAATTCTTCTCAAGCAGGCATTCGATTTCAACTGGAGAAAATTTCGCAGTCGACATTTTGCGATGCATCACCTCGACGGTGCGATAGCCGGTCTTCTCGCAACTGAACTCGACATTGTCGGGATTCACATCCGTGCCGAGCCCATTGCGCCGGAAGCGGCCGTCCGCATCGGTTTGAATCATGAAGAAGTGTTGGGTGCCTTTGACCTGCACCTTCATGCGCACGTCGGCGACCGGGCCAAGGCCCTTGATGTCTTTTGCCTCCCCGAAATACGGGTGACCGTGCTCGTGGAAATCTTCCGGCTCGAAGTCGGCCTCGCCGGCCAAAACGGGCGCGGCTGCCAGCAGGAAGGCCAGAGTGCACAAGGCTCCGAGGGTGCAAACGCGCTGTCGTGGGCTTGGTGTCATCGGCGTTGCCATCAACGCAGGAAGAAACTGCGCAACAGATACACGAAAACCAGCATGACGGCGAGAGGGACCGCCCAGCCGATCCAGACCGGCGGTGGCCAGCGGCGCGTCAGCGGCAGGGCCAGCAGGCTGATCGCGGACGCGGACAAGATCGTGGTGCCGATCCAGCCGTACCAATACATCGCGGGTCCGGATTTTGCCGGCTTGGTCAGGAACTCCCACTCGTTGATCCGCGGATGATAGGTCACCAGCGCCCAATTGGCTTCGACGCAGATCACGTACATGATCGCGAAAGCCGCTGCGAAAACCGGAAAAATCCGCGTGATGCTCATCGCCCGAACAGGCCTCTGACGTTGTTCAATACGTGCCCGACCAGAAAACTGTACCAGACGATGAAGCAGAGCATCGCGGTGATCGTGGCGCGCGCGGCCGCCAGCTTGGCGTCGAGCGGCGTGCGCCAGACCAGCCAATAGAGCGGCAGCATGCCGAGTCCGATCGCGACGAACTGCTCTTTGACTTCGAACGAGCCGTTGATCGTCCAAAGCTGCGCGCTTTCCAGATAGGGCCTGATCGCCAGCCGGTAGGCCGGGTAGATGATGGCGCCGAGCACGCCGGCGATGACATAGAGGATGATGTTGGCGATCGTGTAGCGCGCGCCCGCAACGGCACGGAACGAGCTGACGAAGGAGCCGCCCTTGGTGGCCGGCCAGCACGCCGCCGCGGTCTGGTGCGTGATGCTGCCGAGCAGCGCGACTGCGATCAGTCCATGAATGATCAGCAGCGTCGTAAACATCGCTTCCCCGACGTTGTGTTGTTTTGAAGTATGGTGGCGGATCGGCTTCGGCGTTGCAAGTTCAGTCGAGCAATTGCCGCGATATGAAATTTACTTGATCCAATCCGGCCCGACGCTTTCGAATGGGCCCGCCGCGTGAACGATCCTGCCGCCGACCATCGTGAGCAATGCGGTCAGCGCGCCGATCTCCTCGGGTGGAATCGTAAGGTAATCCTTGTCGAGCACCGCGAGGTCGGCGAGGCGTCCGGCCGCAAGTGTTCCGCGCTTGTCGTCGTCGAAGGTGAACCACGCGCTGCCTTTGGTGTAGAGACGCAACGCCTCTTCGCGCGAGATCAGTTCCGCCGCACCGCGGGTCGCGAGACCATCCACGGTTTGTCCGTCGATCATCCACTTCAGCGACACGAACGGATTGTAATTCATCACCCGGTTGGCATCCGTGCCGCCGCCGATGTTGAGGCCGAGCCGCATCGCCGTCTTGATCGGCGGTGCGCGGCCGATCGTCGCGCCGCGCGCGGCCAAAAAGCTTGCCGCCGCGAAGTACAATCCGTTCTGCATCAGCCAGCCGACGCCGATCGCCTTCATCCGCATCAGCGTTTCGTCGGAGGCATCATGCAGATGCGCCACCGACCAGCGCAGGTCGCGAAGCGGAATCTCGCGATTCACCCGCTCGAGGACGTCGAGCAGATGGTGCGCCGACCTGTCGTTGTTCCAGTGCACCGTCATCGCCATGCCGCGTTCGGCCGCCCAGCGGGCGACACGAAAGAGATCGTCCTTCTGCGCTTCGGTCGGGGTGTCATTGTTGTACATGCCCCAGGTCACGCGCTCGCCGATGCCGTTGAAGCGCAGCATGCCATCGCCGACGCCCATCGGCAGAAAGCGCGTGAGCACCTGCAGATCGGCAAGCTCGCTGCCCGGCCGCGGCGCGCAGATACTATAGGCGATGCGCACGGTCAGCTTGTTCGCGCGCCACAGCCGGAACAACGCGTCGTATTCCTCCGGCGCGAGATTGTGCCCGCCGGGGTCGAACACGCCGGTTATTCCAAAACGGTTCAGCTCGTGCAGAAACCGGCGCGTTCCCTCCATGCTCTCGTCCAGTGCCGGCGATGGGAGGCGGGCGTAGAGGCCGGTAATCGCCGCGCTATCGCCGCTGATCCAGCCTTCGTCATCGCCATGCTCGAATTTGGCGTTGGCCGGCAGGTCCGCCTCGCTCGCGAGGCCAAGCGCCTCGAGCCCCGCAGGCGTCAGCGCGACCGCACGATAGAAAAGCTGCACATAAACCGGATGGTCCGGCGCGGCCGCGGCGAGCTCGGCCCGGGTCGGCCGCCGCCGTTCGGCAAATTGCGCCGGCGTCCAGCCCCCACCGACCACGAGCCAGGTGCCGGGTCTGGCATGGATCGCGGCCACACGGATGCGCTCCATCGCCTCGGCGATCGACGTGGCGCCGATCCAGCTCACTTCGGTCGAGAACTTGAGGCCGGCGCGGATCGCATGAATATGGGAATCGATCAGACCGGGAATGACTGTGCGACCTTCAAGATCGATGATGCGTGTCTTGGCGTCCGCATGTTTGACGACGTCGGCCGACGCGCCGGCCGCGATGATCGTGTCACCCCGGATCGCCAGCGCCTGCGCCACCGATGATTGCCGGTCGAGCGTCACGACTTTGCCGTTCAGCAGGATCGTGTCGGCTGGCTGCGCCACGACCGGCAATGCGCCGGCCAGCACGATTGCCGCCATGGCAAATGCCGCGGCGAGAGCGCGAATCATGGGGCTGTGGGACGCAGGTTCCGATCCATTCACCCGCCGCAGACCATCCCTTAACACGACACCGCGCCTGACTTTCCGGCCGCAACGCTTGCGGCTAAAGAGAGAGTAGCGTAGCCGCGGTCAAGCGGCGAGCAACGCGGCTTGCGTCGCTTGACGGTCTGTCCGCGCCCGATCGTGCACATCGCGCATGTCCCGTGTTTCGCGTTAAAATTCAATACGTTGGATACTTTTCCCTGGGTTTGTAGATTTTTTGGCTTGTGATGGAACGGGATGCCGGGGGTCGGCGTTAA
>JBBWZU010000520.1:0-4087 GCA_039649225.1 Hyphomicrobiales bacterium
CGTCGAAGCCTTGCTCCGCGCGCGGCGTGCGGCTGACGCCGATCACCCGCAGGCCGAATGCCTGCAGGAGTTGGCCAACAGCGCTGCCGCTGATGCCGGTGCCGACAAGCACGGCGGTCTTGCGCGCGAGCAGCGGCCAGGGCTTGCCGCGATCCCAGCGGTGTTGCGCCTGCTGCCGCACCAGCCGCGGCGTATCGTGGCTCATCGTCAGCATCAGGTAGGCGACCGTCTCACGCATGGCCGGCCCATGGATGCCGCGCGCGCTGGTCAGGACCGTCTCGGCGCGTAGCGCCGGGCAGCGGAGGAAATGATCCACGCCGGTCGCAAGCGATTGAATCCAGCGCAGTCGCGGCATCGACTGCAAAAAGCCGTTGTCGATCGCAATCCCGAACGCAACGAGCACATCGACAGTCTCAAGCGCGATCGCGATGTCATTCACCGTGCGGGCGGGATGGAGCGACACATCGGCAAAGTGCCCGGCGAGCTCGTCCGCATAGCGATCGGCGAATGTCTCCAGAATGAGAACGTTCGTTGTCACGGAAATCCTCAGCGGTAGAGTTGACGGGGCAGCCAGAGCGCGATGTCGGGGAACAAGAAGAGCAGGATGATGAGGCCAAATGGCGCCAGCAGGAAGGGCAGGATGCCGCGATAGATCTCCGTCAGGCGAATATCGGGTGCCTGGGCCTGAATGACAAAGAGATTCATCCCGACCGGGGGATGAATCAGCCCAAGCTCGACCACGATGACGACGATGATCGAGAACCAGATCGGATCGTAGCCGAATTGCACGATCAAGGGCAGAAAGACCGGGACGGTGATCAGCACCATGCCGATGCCTTCGAGAAAGCAACCCATGATGATGTAGGCCGCAATAATGAGTGCCATCACGAGGCTCGGCGGCAGCGACCAGGCCTTGGCGGTCGCAATCATCAGGGTCGGAAGCTGCGTCTGCACGATGAACGACGAGAACAGGTTCGCCCCGATGATGATCACGAACAGCAATCCGGAGGTGAGCACCGTCGATTGAAACGAGGACAACAACTGGCCGACGGAGACACGGCGGCCCAGGATGCCGAGCAGGATGGCGCCGAACGCTCCGACGGCGGCGGCTTCCGTCGGGCTGAAGATGCCCGCATAGATGCCGCCGATGGTGGCGACGAACAGCGCGATGAACTGCCAAGGCCCGGACAGCGCGGCAAGCTTCTCGCGAAACGGAACCGAGATGGGTGCAGGAGCATAGCGCGGCCAGAGTCTGACCGCGACCATCGCGACCGCGATATAGAGCGCGGTCAGCACCAGGCCGGGGATCAGGGCCGCGGCGAACAGTTTGGGGACGGACTGCTCGGCGATCGCCGCGTAGATGACCAGAATGATCGACGGCGGAATGAGAATGCCCAAGCTGCCGCCGGCTGCCAGCGAACCGGTCGACAGGCCGTCGTCGTAACCGGCGCGGCGCATTTCCGGCAAGGCGATCCGCGATATCGTAGCGGCGGTCGCGATCGAAGAACCGCAGACCGCGCCGAAACAGGCCGAGGCGGCGATCGCCGCGATGGCGAGGCCGCCGCGCACCCCGGACAGCATTTTCTGCGCCGCCAGGAAGAGATCAGCCGAAAGCCGTGTGCTCGACGCAACCTCTCCCATCAGAACGAAAAGAGGGATGACGGAGAGCGTATAGGCCGAAGCGGTATCGAATGGCGCAGTGCCGGCGATCGCAAACGCGCTCTGCCAGCCCGACACGACGCCGCAGCCGATAAAGCCGACGAACGCGAGAGCGACCCAGACCGGGATCCGGAAAAACAGTAGCGCGAACAGAAACAGGATGCCGGCTGTGCCGATGAGAGGCGGGCTCATGCGTGGCGTCCCTAACCGTTCCGGGACCGGCGGTCGGGGAACAGCATCGAGGCCGCGCAGACGATGGCGACGAGCAGCCCCAGAAGCGCGACGGCCCACAAGATCCAGAGCGGGAGATCGAGCTGCAGCTTGCGTTCGCCGTTGCTGTAGGCCTGCGTTGCGGGCGTCCAGGCCGCGTAGACGAGCACAACAAGCATCGCGACCGACAGGGCGTCACCACAGCGCCGGAGCGCGGACTGCGTTCGTCGTCCGACGAGCGAATCGATCAGGTCGATGACGATATTCGCGCGCGCCAGGAAACAGACGGCCATGCCGCAGAATACGAACACCACAAGCATGGCTTCGGTGAAGTCATAGGTGCCGCGCACCGGATTGTTGAACGCATAGCGCATCACGACGTCCGCCACCGTCACCAGCATCATGGCCAAAATGGCCAGCGCGGCGAGCCAGAGCTGCAACCGCCCCAGTCGCGCCATGAAACCGGTTTCGTGCGCGCGCTCTTGCGGTGTCGAAGGTTCATTCACGGCGGGCCACGCTCATTTCGTGATGCCGGGACTGCAATAGCGATGGTGAGCCGGGCCGGTCACTTCAAAAATTCCTGATAGAACGCGCGCGCCGGCTGCCCTTTCGCCTCGAGCCCCGCCAGCGCGGTATCGACCTGCGACGCCACCAGCGCCTTGAACTTGGCCACCTCGGCGGCCGGCAGCGTGTTTTGCGTCACGCCCTTGGCGGTCATGCTGGCCTTGCCTTCAATCTCGGCCTTGTCCCAGGCGGCACCGAAAGCCTGCGCGGCCGCGGGCCCGGCCGTCTTGTCGATCAATGCCTTGAGATCGGCCGGCAGCGACTCGTACTTCGCCGGGTTCATTACCACCGCAAATGTCGCCGAGCTGATGCCGGGCTCGAGCGAATATTTCACGACGGTTCCAAGATCGAAACTCGCCGCACCCTCGTGCGGGAACGTTGCCGAATCCACGATCCCCTTGGAAAGCGCATCTTGCGTCTCCGGTGGGGGCACCGGGACCGGCACGGCGCCGACAGCGTCCATGACGTTCTTGAGTTGGATTCCCTGGAAGCGGATTTTCTTGCCCTTGAGGTCCTCGACTTTCAGGATCGGCGCGACCGAGTGGATTTTCAGCGGCGAGGTCACCGCCATGAAAAGAATGCGCAGTCCCTGGTGCTCCGGCGCAAGATACTTTCCGCTCAGCTCGGTCAGGCGTCGCGACATTGCCTCGCTGGTCGCCCCCGAGGCCGGAGCCGCAAACGGCAGGCTGATCAGCTCGGTCATCGGATAGCGGCCGGGAGTCGCGCCGTGGGTCGAAATTGCGATGTCGACGACGCCGTTGCGGGCGGAATCGAACTGGCGGTTGGCGCCGCCGCCGAGCTGGGTCGCCGGATAGATCTGCAGCTTGAGTTTTCCGCCCGACTCCTTCTCGAGCTGCTCGCCCCAGGCCAGGGCGAATTTATGGAACGTGTGGTTCGGCGGCAGGAAGTGCGAGAGCTTGAGCTCGACGGTCTGAGCGCCGGCCGGACCCGCAAGGCAGAGCGCCGTCGCAGCCGCCAGGACGGTAATGAGCCTTGATCCGAACGACATGCACGTCTCCCTTTGATCTTCAATGGTTCTGCAGTTTCAAAATTCGCTCGGCATTGCCAAAGCAGATGTTTGCGCGAACATCATCGGCGAGCGGCACCGCGTCCATGAACGCCCCGGCCTCATCGACCGATTCGAACGGATAGTCGGCCGAAAACATCACCCGGTCGGCTCCGAGCGCCGCGATGGTGCAGACAAGCGGCTCGGCCGAGAACATGCCCGACGTCGTCACCACGATGTTGTGGCGGATGTAGTCCGACGGGCGTTTGTTGAGGTTGACGCCGTAGAGCTTGGCGCGGCTGTCGAAGCGCCACAGCAGGAACGGCAGGGTCTCGCCCAAATGCCCGAGCGCGAGCTGTGCGCGCGGAAAGCGGTCGAACAGCCCGCCGAAAACAAGACGCAGCGCGTGCGAGCCGGTCTCCACGCCCCACTCCCAGGTGGCGCGCCGCAGCCCCTTGTGACCGCCGAGCACCGGCATCGGCGCCACAGGATCGGCTGGATGAAGGTAGATGAGCGCACCGAGCGCCTCCGCGCGCTCCCAGAACGGGAAGAGCGCGGGGTCATCGAGATATTGTCCGTTGGTATGACCGTTGATCATCGCGCCGCAGAACTTCAGCTCGGTGAGGCAGCGCTCGAGCTCGTCCGCGG
>JBBWZU010000527.1:0-4395 GCA_039649225.1 Hyphomicrobiales bacterium
TTTGCACTGCGCCGGACCAGGCCGAGCGAAAACATCAGCCATCCGAGCGGATTGATAATGCCGAAGACCAGAACCGTGGGGGTCAATAATCGGAAAAGTGTCGCGGCCTCGGTCCATTGTGGTCCAAGAACGATGACAATGATGTCGGGGGCGTATAGTGCGCAGAGGGCGGTGATCGGAAAGGCGATCGACATGATGAGCGCGTAGCCTTTCAGGAAGTACCGTCTGAACCGGACGCGGTCGTCTTGCAGGCGCGACAGCGCCGAGAACGCCACGCCTCCGACCGCGGCGTTGATGGTCTCCGAGGGGATCGTGGCCAGTTGATAGGCTCTTCCGTAGATCCCAAGCGCGTCCGCGCCCCAAAAGCGGCCGATGAGCATCTTGTCCAGATTGTAGGCGACATAGACCACAAGAATGTTGAACGTGATCGTCCCGCCAAATCCGACGGTTGACCGGATGCCGGCGAAATTCCCCGGCATGCCCGGGCGCCAGCCCGTCGCCAGCCAAAGGCAGACCGTGCTGCAAGCCGGTGCGACGACCGTCGCTGCGACGAGAGACCAATATCCAAATCCGGCAATTGCCATCCCGATGCCGACGCCGATGCTGATGGCCAGCGAGATCGTTTCAGCTAGCGCGAGCGCCACGTACCGCAACTGATGTTGAAGAATGGCAAAGTGCTGGACGCCGGCCGTCGTGAACAGGCAGCCAAGCCCGAGGACGGCAGTGACCCAGAAGAGGCGCGGCTCGTGGTAGACAGCCACAAGCACGGGCGCGCTCGCAACGCACAAGGCACACAAGATCGCGCCGAACGCGAGATAGATCCAGAACAAGGTCGATAGCTGACGGTGATCGGTTGCGGCTTGCTGCACCGAGCCCGAAGAGAGCCACGAGTTGGTCAGAACTCCGCTGAGACCGGTGACGACAGTCACCATGCCGATCAAGCCGAAATCTTCCGGAGACAGCAGTCGGGCGAGCGCCGCAATGAACACCAGGCGAAGCAGGAAGTTGAGGGCCTGACCGAGGAGCTTGGCAAGACCACTGCGCAGCGTCTTCGCCTTGAGATCATCCATCCGAGTGCTCCGACGTGACCCTTGCGGCAGCTCTAGCAAGCGCGCCGCATCGAAAATGGAGTTGATGGATGTCAAGTCAGGTGTGGTTTCCCAGCCTAGCGTTCCTACTCTCCCATCGCGTTTTCCAGACTAGGGAGTTCCGCTCGTGCACCTGCGTGAATCTGTTGTGAACGAAACGATGGCCAGATCAGCCCGTGAACTTGACCCGCCGAAGAGCAAAATCGCGCGGCACATTTTTGCCTCGGCGCTCGGACTCGTCGCGCTGCTGGTCTCCGCGGGACTGGTCGCGGCGCAAGGATCAGACGATGCAACGAAGAAGCCCGCGCCTTCCCGCGCGATCGACGGCGTCATGGCGCGCGGCGTGAATCTTTCGCACTGGTTCAGCCACAGCCACAATGGATATGGCGACGGTCATCTGTCCTCGTTCATAACGGAGGCGGACGCCAAACTCATGCGCGGCGCCGGATTCACCCACGTGCGGGTGCCGGTCTACATGGACCTGGCGTTCAAGCCGGAGGAACAGGCATTCACCGCGAAGCTGGTCGACAAGGTCGCGATGCTCAACAAGGCCGGACTGGCCGTCGTCGTGACCATGGATGCGAACGAGGACAACAAGAAAGCCCTCGCCGAACCCGACAAGGCGCTTGAGTTCATCGAAGGATGGCGCGCGCTGGCGCGATCGTTTGCGAGCCTCGAGCCGCGCCTTGTGTTGTTCGAATTGCTCAACGAGCCCTATCCGCTGGCGGGACCGCAATGGTGGTCGCTGCAGCAGCGGACGATCGAGGTTGTTCGTTCGGTTGCGCCGCAAAACACCATCATCGCCAATGCCGGTGGCTGGAGCGGCGTTGACGAGTATACGTCGAACTTTTCGCCGTCGGCCGATGAGAACACGATCTATACCGCTCACGTCTATCAGCCCCTGCTCTTCACGCACCAAGGCGCCACGTGGGTGTGGCCGGTGGCGGCTGGGGTCGAGGGGGTCGATTGGCCGCTGGATTCCAAGGCGACCGAAAGAGCGGTGCAGACCGGAAGAACCGAAGAGGCGGTAAAGCAACTCGACTATCAGATCGGCGACCGACAGTTCCAGGTCGATTGGCTGTTAACGCTCTTCGACAAGCTGGCGCGCTGGCAGCAGCGCAGTGGTGCCAAAATCTATATCGGCGAGTTTGGCGTCTATCGCGCGGTCGCACCCGACCTTTCCCGGCTGCGTTGGCTCAAGGAGGCTCGCAAGGCCTTCGAGGCGCGAGGGTGGGGTTGGGCGGTGTGGGATTATTCCGGCGGCTTTGCGATCACTCAGCAAAATCCCCCGCACCGCAAGATGGACCCTTCAGTGCTTGATGCGCTCGGTCTTGAGGCATCCGCCGGCGGCGGAGCGCGCCATTGAACGATCTTGTTTCACCGACGCGGTCGACGAAAGTTGTCGCGTGTATCGCGGCGCAACAGAAATCGGGCGCATAACCCATGGCGCGTCAATCCCAACTCAAGCCCGTCGTGGTCAACGCAGAGCCTTCTGCCGAATTGAGCGACTTCGGTCTTGCGGAGGTCGTTGAATTGCTTGCCGGCAATTGGCTTGCGGTGGTCGCGTCGATCGCGATCTCGATGGCGATTGCGGCGGCCTATTTGACGATCACCACCGCGCAGTTTACCGCGACAGCGCTGTTGCTGATTGACGCCAGGAACAGCGCACTGCCGACGCCGCAGCTGCGCGCCACGGATGCAAACGCCGAGTCGGCTTATGTCGAAACACAAGTCAGCGTTCTGAATTCCGAGCGAATTGCGCGCACGGTGATTCTCGAACAAAAACTGCAAGCGCTTGAGGAATTCAAGCCGAAGGGCGTCGCTGCGCCGGCGGTCCCCCCGGAGTCGGCAGTGGCCGAGAATCCGGAAACCAAAGGGGAACAGAATTTTGACCTCGTGCGACCTGCGGCGGTCAAGGAATTTGGAAAACGGCTTGAGATCAAAAGAAGCCCGTCGACTTACATCATCTCGATTGGCTTCACCTTTAGCGACCCGGAAAAAGCGGCCGACATCGCGAATGCAGTCGCATACGCGTATATCTCGGATTACCTGAAGTCGCGGGAGCAAGCGGTCAACAGCACGAGCCAGTGGCTTCGCCTCAGGACGATGGAGCTGAAAAAAGAAACCCAGGCTGCCGAAATTGCACTTGACGATTTTCGCAACAACAATTCGGAAAACGGCGGCAGCACGCGCAGCATATTGCGCGATCTCGAATCGACCGCCCAGTCGTATCGGATGATCAGCGACAATTTCCAAAAGCGATTCCTGGAAACCTCGCAGCAGCTGTATTTCTTGACGCCTGAGGCGCGCGTCGTCTCGAAGGCATGGCCGCCTCCCGAGAGGAGCCATCCGAAAACCACGATGGCTCTGGCCATCGCATTCGCACTCGGGTTGGCCGCTGGCGTTCTGATTGCGATCGCGCGCAGTCTGCTCGGCAAGCGCGCAGAAGCTTAGCGAGTTAGGCCGGACACAAATTTGTCGGGGGTGGCCTGCGTCGAACCCAGACCGGACGGGTGCCAGTCCTTTGCGCTGTCAGTCTTTGATCATCAACGCTTCCGAGCGATAATGGATTTCGTCATTCCCGCGAAACGCTCAATCACGATCTCGGCGTCCGGAAACAGCTTTTGCATGTCCTTGCGGGTCAGCAATAAAATATCGGCAATAGCACGATCGACATGAGCCTGATCGGGTTTCACGACCCAACCCCAAACCGAGAAATAACGAATCAATCGGCGCATGATCCAAAACGGCAGCCAGTGAATGAATACACACAAAAAATGCGGCTCGACAAAGAACCAAAGATTGGGTGTTTGAACGTAATATCTCGGCGCTGCCCGCCGGATCTCGCTGGCAAAATGCTCGATCCTCGATCTGTCCCCGACGTGCTCAATCACGGAATTGCTGTAGCACACATCGAAGGAATTGTCGGGAAAGGGAAAAGTGGAACCATCGTAGACCATCATCCGCATATTTCCCTCGGCCCATTCCTTGCCGAAGATGTTGATCATCGTCACCTGCGGCCGTTGCGGTATGAATGACCAATTTAACGGGGTTCCACCGGCATCCAGGATCGGGGTGTCGTTCGTTACGTTGAAATACTGGACAAAGCTCCGCATCCGCCTTGGTCGAAAGGCGCGTTGGAACGGCTTGTAAATACTTTGAACATCGATGCCCATGTGTTCTCTCTGAGACTATGGTCCGTAATTTAGCTCACCAGTTACACCCTGGGACGCATAGCAGATTGCCGCAGGTCCGCCGGTCCGAACTTGACGGTGGTCAAATTCCGCACGTTGTGAGTATTGCCACG
>JBBWZU010000529.1:0-9496 GCA_039649225.1 Hyphomicrobiales bacterium
GTCCAGATCTCGGCGCCGAGCCCGCCCGGCAATCCGCCTTGCGCGAGCAGCGTTGCGTCGTAGCGGGCCGGAATGAACGAGAACATCAGCAGCAGCTCGATGTCCTGCTCCGGGGTCAGCACCCACATGCGGATGACATGCGCGAGCACCAGCACCGCAAGCGTCGCGGTCACGACGGCGGGTACGTTGAAGATCGGTTCGGAACTACGCAAGAAAACCCCAGTCGCGCGGCCGGCTGGATAGCAAAAAATTCGCGCCACCCGCCAGACATAGGCCGCGGCGCAGCATGCGGCAAGCCGCGTTGCCGCATTAGCGCGCCGCCCAACGGCCAAAAGAAAAGGGAGGGCTTTCGCCCTCCCTTGCCCCATGGCGCCGGTCTGGAGCGTTAACCGCTCCTCACGTCCGCACGCCTCCCGTAGAGCTCTTGAAGTTTTCCGCAAGTCGGCAACAGTCGACTTGCGTGGCGGATCGGATCGACGCCAACCGTATCGGTGACATAGCACCGTGCCAATCCATTCACCGAAATAACCCTAACGGCGGAGCGCGCCGCTTGCCGGCACCTGTCCCGCCCGCGCGGCACACGCCCTGCTCTTACACACACGCCGCTTCAGAACGGCTGCGTCGATGTCCGAAAACGGGACGTCGGACTACCGATGCGGCTTGTGGAGAGTGAGAATGAAACAAGCGTCAAGCCGCGAGCTGTTCGGCTACTGGACCCAACGGCGTGGAACGCGTGCTGCCCCGGAACGGGGCGAGATCGAACCGAGCGCGATCAGGCGCGCGCTCGGCGACGTGTTCATCCTGGAATTCGAGCGCCAGGGCGGTCATCCGTTCCGTCTGGCCGGAACGCGGGTGTGTGCGCTGTTCGGGCGCGAGCTCAAGAACGAGCAATTTCTCGATTTGTGGGACGCCCCGAGCCGCCTTCGCCTCGCGGACCTGCTCGACGCCGTCGCGGATGAAGCGTCGGGTGTGGTCGCCTCCGCGAGCGGGCGGACCGCCGAAGGATGGTCGCAGGACCTCGAGCTGCTTTTACTGCCGCTCGCGCATCGCGGCGACACCCATGCGCGCATGATCGGCGCGCTCGCGCCGCTCGCCGCCCCGTTCTGGCTCGGCTCGGCAAAACTCGGTGCGCTGACACTGGGAAATATCCGCCACCTCGACACCGCTGAGGCGACCCCCGCGGCAGCGCGCCTGGTTGCCGGCGTGCATGGCGTCGACCGGCGCGGCGCATTTACGGTCTACGAAGGCGGCCGGCGCTAAGGCGCCGACCGCGATCCTCCCGGCAGGCTTGGCTCAAAGTTCCACATCTAAGCGAAAGACCCTACGGGCGCTTTTCAGGCCGCGGGCGGCCCCACAGCTTACAATGTCTTAACTATGCAGCGGCTAGCATTCCGTGCGCCCCAGTGGAGGCAGCACAGAAGGCTCCGCGGCATGAGCGTGCTGCATCAGGTATTAGACGTTCTTCCGTTAAACGAAGAAAAGCGCCGCTTCCAGCGCGTGCGCGTCAATTTGCTTGGCCGCTACATGCTGGCGGACCGGCGCGAATTCCCCTGTCAGGTGCTCGACATGTCGCCCGGCGGCATGGCGATCGTCGGCCCGGTGAGCGGCAAGGCGGGCGAACGCGTCGTTGCCTATATCGATCATGTCGGCCGGCTCGAGGGCACGATCAACCGCGTCCTGCCGACCGGATTTGCAATGTCGATCGCCGCGACGCCGCGCAAGCGCGACAAGCTCGCCGCGCAACTGACCTGGCTGGCCAACCGCCATATCCTCGGCCTGCCGGAAGACCGCCGCCACGACCGCATCATTCCGAAGAATCCGCGTACCACCATCGTCATGCCCGACGGCAAGGCGCTGATCTGCCGCATCATCGACATGTCGCTGTCGGGGGCGGCCATAGCCAGTGAGCTTCGGCCCGAGCTCGGCCTCGTGGTCACGCTCGGCAAAACTCCGGCGCGGATCGTGCGCCACATCGAAAACGGCTTCGCGGTCGAGTTCACCCGCATGCAGCACCCGGACTTCTTGGAAGACAACGTCACCGGTCCGTAAACGCAACGCCGCGCATTGCGCCCGATTCCGGCGCCGGCGGCCTGATATCCCTCAAGATTTTGGCTTTGTTCGGCCAAACACGCCCTCCCGCGAGGGCAGCGGACGCCCGCGCGCAGGTTAACGCGCCCACCCTCCGGGCGATCGAAGTGCCCATTCGGTGGCATTTTTCGGGTTAATGCAGACAATTTTACTCAACATGTAGCATCTCAAATTTTAGCCGAATTTGAATCTTGTTTTATTAGTATTCACGTCTTGTTTTACTCTACATTACTTTGAATTGATTGTGGCACCTTAGCGGCAAGCCAAATGCTTGCTGTCATAACAGTCCCAGCACGGCGGACGGGGACTGGTTATGACTTCCAAATACAAGGGGATACTTGTTGCCGGATGGGCGACAGCATTCGCGGTGGGGATGGCTCCGCAGACCATCCTGGCCAGCGAGCTGCTCTACATCTCGACCGGCGACGTCACCCGCCCGCCGGTCGGCTGGGTCGATTTCTGTGCCGAACACACCTTCGAATGCAAGGTCGCGCCGACGGCGCCGCGCGATGTCGTGCTGACCAACAAGACGTGGACCGATCTCGTCCGCATCAACAAGTGGGTCAACGAGCACGTCAAACCGATGACCGACATGGATCATTGGGGTGTCGTGGAAAAGTGGTCGTATCCGGATGACGGCTATGGCGACTGCGAGGACTACGCGCTGCTCAAGCGGCGCATGCTGACCGAAGCCGGCTGGCCGCGCGAGGCGCTGCTGATGACGGTGGTGCGCGAGCGCAGCGGTGACGGTCATGCGGTGCTGACCGTGAAGACCGACAAGGGCGAGTTCATCCTGGATAACCAGGAGGAGAAGATCCTGCTCTGGTCGGAGACGAGCTACCGCTATGTGAAGCGGCAATCGCAGGCGGACCCCAATCGCTGGGTCTCGCTCGGCGACCCGCGCCCGACAGTCGCGACCGCGTCGTCGCGCTGAGACAAAAGAACCGCCGCAGCGTTGTGGCGAACAGAGGAATCGAATCGCGGCCCGGTCACGTCCCCACCCCTCCCCGTCCCCCGACCGGGTTCGCGCGCGGCCGCCCTTCCCCCAAGGGCGGCCGCAACTTTTTGTGCAGAGGAAGATCGACCTCTCTCAAGATATTGCCCGCTGATCTCTGCACGCTTTGCTGTCGGCCAATGCGGCCGGTAGCGTGCACGCAGCCACGCGAAAGATGACCGCGGCGGAAAGTCCGATTTCACAAATGCATAAGTGAAAAGACTATCACTCCGGCCATCAGACCCGCTAACCTCGGGGAAACGGGGACCGCGTTTTGGTTGAGACTGGGCTCTACGACGATCTCTTGAAGATCGAGGCAGGAATTCTCGAGGCGTTGCGAATTGCGCGTTTGCGGGGGTTGGACAGCACGATGCAGATTCTCAATGACGCCCTTCGGGAGTGTCGCAGCCAGCTCGCGCAGGCCGCGCAGGATCGTCCTTCGTCCTAGTCTCGTCGTCACCCTGAGTGGCCTGAACCTGTGCATCCGCTTCGGCAAGACCGAGCAGGTAAGACAGAACCTTGAGATCATGACGCTCGGCGATCGCCCGCATCTCCCGCGCCAGTTCCGCGAGATAGCCGGCGGCAGCCTTCTGATCGCTTCGCTCCGCCATTCAGGACGCTCCTGTCGACGAACGCACTTCGTTCGCACGAGAGTGTGCCGCGATATGATGCGAACGTCGGAATCAGAGCACTAGCTTACCGGCCGTAAAGCGACCCGTCAAAATGGAGATCGACGTTAGTGGTGGGTGAACGTCGCACGGTGGCGTGAGATTGCTCCGGTTTATCTCCCGCACGCCGATCCGGCCGGCGGAACGGTCGACTGAACTTGGTATAAAGGTGCATGATTCACACGATCGAACTTGGTGTCGACACCTTCGGTGACATCACCGAAGACCGAGACGGCAGGCCACTGCATGCGGCGCAAGTCATCCGCAACCTGGTCGAAGAGGCCGTTCTCGCCGACGAGGTTGGCGTCGATTTCATCGGCGTCGGCGAGCATCATCGCGCCGACTTCGCGGTCTCGTCGCCCGAAATCGTATTGGCGGCGATCGCAAGCCGTACCCGGCGCATCAGGCTCGGCTCGGCCGTAACGGTGCTGTCGTCCGATGATCCGATCCGCGTCTTCCAGCGGTTTTCAACGTTGGATGCGGTGTCGAACGGACGCGCCGAAGTCATCCTTGGGCGCGGCTCGTTCATCGAGTCGTTTCCGTTGTTCGGCTTCGACCTCAACCAATACGAGGCGCTGTTCGACGAAAAGCTCGATCTGTTCGCCGCCGTGCTCAAGCAGCAGCCCGTCACCTGGCGCGGGACGACGCGGCCGCCGCTTGAGAACCAAAGCGTTTATCCGAAGACCGAATCGGGGCGGCTGACAACCTGGATCGGCGTCGGCGGCACGCCGCAATCCGTCATCCGGGCGGCGAAATACGATATGCCGATGATGCTTGCGATCATCGGTGGCGACCCGAAGCGCTTTGCGCCCTTTGCGGATCTCTACCGTCGCACGCTCAAGGAGATGGGCAAAGCCGAGCTGCCGGTCGGCGTGCACTCGCATGGCTTCGTGGCAGAGACCGACACCCAGGCGAAAGAAGACCTCTTCGTCGACTACAAGCGCATGCGCGACAAGATCGGCGGCGAGCGCGGCTGGTCGCCGCTGAGCCGGGCCGATTTCGAGCGCGAGATCGAGCACGGCTCGCTCTATGTCGGATCCCCCGAGACAGTGGCGCGCAAAATCGCCGGCACCGTGAAGGCCCTGAAGGTCAGCCGCTTCGACATGAAGTACAGCGCGGGCCCGCTGTCGCATGCGAAGATGATGCGCAGCATCGAGCTTTATGGCCGAAGGGTCATTCCGTTGGTCCGCGAGATGCTGTCAGGTTAGGCCGGCCGCTGCATGAGCGCGATCGCGGCGATCCCGAGTGGCAGATAGCAGACGGCACCGAGCCAGATGCAGACGTGAATCGAGAACGCGATGCTCACAGCAACTGCGATGCTGGCCGCCAGCACGCCGGCCGCCCCGTTGATCGCCCAGAACCATGGCGTCGGCCGGGTATCGATCGCGCTGACGAGCCGCATTCCGGTCGGGAATCCGAAGCCCATGAGCAAACCGGCAGGGATGATCATGATGAGCGCGATCACCGCGCGCACGATGATCGCATGAGCTTCAAATGCGCCGACCAGCATCGGCAGCCAGAACGGCAGCAAGCCTAGATAGAGCACGGTCAGCCCGGACCAGACCAGCGCCAGGCGCGAAGTGCATATCGGAAAACGGTCGCTCACGAGGCTGCCAATTCCGGTCGCCGCGATGATCCCGAACAGCCCGATTGCTAGCCCATAGACCGGATGACCGAGGAACAGCGACAGGCGCTGGATGATTCCAATTTCCACGAACATGAAGCCAAGGCCGATCAGAAGGAAATAGGCCGTGCCGATCCCGATCAACCGGGTCGAGACCTGCCGCGCCGACGGCAATGCCGGCAGGATGATCGTCACGACCACCAGGATCAAGGACAGCAGGATGATGATCACGAGCGTGAGGGTCGCCGCAAGATTTCCCTTGATGACTCCCGATGTGGCATTCAAGGCTTCAATCATCGCCAGCGGATCGGTGATCCGCAATTGATTGAAGAAGAACGGCCGCTCGTCAGTGGGCGGTGATACGTCGATGTGATAAACCGCCGGTAGCGCCCGCAGCGCTGCAAGGTCGGGGGCCTGCATGATGCCGCGCAAGACCTCGGACCTGGGCTGGACGTCCGGGCTCACCAGCACCGTGTAGCCGAGCCGCTCCGATACATCATGCAAGCGCGCCAGATCCTCGGGCGAGAACCGCGTACGGCCGACGATCAATGTCGACAGATTGTTCAGCGATGCCAGAAACAAATGACCGGCCGGATCTTGCACCCCGAAATCGAGGAGCGTCCCCTTGGCGAGGCTGAGCAGCCGTCCGGTTTCGCTCATGTTGTCGGGCGAGTACCATCTCGACACGGTGAATACACCGTCCGACGCAAGGCTAGAGAGGAAGTGCCGCCAGCCCTGGACGGTGTAGAGTCCGTTTTCCGAAAGCGAGAAAGCACCGACCCCGGTCGCCGCCCAAGTGTCGATCATGCTCATCTGGACGAGATTGAACTGCCGGCTGCGCCCGCCGCTCGCGAACCAACTGCGCGCTTCATCCACCTCGAGCTTGATGCCGGGAAGTGCGGCGAGACTGTTGAAGTCGCGGGCCCGGTTTTGCAGCAGATCGACGAAGATCGGATTGAGCTCGACGCCAACCACGTCGCGAAAACCGAACAGATAGGCGGCGAGCAGGTCGCGACCGCCGCCGACGCCGATGACCGCGGCCTTGCCCTGATTGCGGATATAGTAGGCAAGGCTGGTGATGTCGAATTTGAGAAAGTCCAGGCTCTCAATATCGCCACCGAACCGGTACATCGAGGTTCCAGCGTCGCCATCGATCGTCATCCAGCGCTGGTCGATTTCCGCGCGCGGCATGGCGGGAGATGGTCCCCACATCGCCGCGCCCTCGTGCGACGTTTTCCCCACGCGAATGCGCGAATACAAATTCCATCGCATGTATTGGATGTCGCGCGGGCTCTCCACATAGCCTTTGGAGAAGGACAACAGCAGGCCGTACGGTTGAATGACCGCATTGCCGACGGCGAGCACGGTGAAAACGATGAACAGGCCGGCCGGCTTGCTCAACACGCCGGCATATTTTGGTAGCGGGACAGCCTTCAGTTCCGCGCGATCGCACCCCTGACGAAAAGCAAAAGCCGCAGCCGCACCGAGGGCCGCAACCATGAACATCGCCGACACGCCGTCGAGCACGCTTATGAGCGCGAGCGCACCGAGGCAGCCGAATGCCGCACCCGCCAGATCCGAGCCGTAGACAAGCCCGACCGGAAAGGGACTGCGCGTCAAGGCCAGCGATATCCCCATGCCGGCAAAAACATAAGGCGGGACCAACGCCGCGATCAGCTTGAGCCAAAGCATCGCCGACAACAGGATGCCGGTCGACGGGTCGAGCAACACGGTCGAGATCAGGATCACGGTCGACAGCACGGCGGTGACGGCAAATGCACCGGCGATCCAACTCAGGTGTACCAGCAATCGCTCCGGGACGAACAGCGCCTGATTGAAATAGACGATCAAGGAGCCCGCCGTCATGCCGAACATCGCCATGCTGATGGCGAAAAAGGCGAGGTGATAGTAGCTGATCACCGATAGGACGCGCGTCTCGATGATCTGCAGCATCAGGACGCACATGCAGAGGATGAAGAGGCCGACGAGAAATGCGACTTTCCTGCTCATCTTGATGCACCCCCACTTCCCAGATGATTCCTTGAAAGTCGTGGATGATACTGATTTGCAGGTTACCGGGAGGCCATGGGACGCATTCCGCAACGCGCTCGGCGTTGCTGTCGGCGCATTGGTCTAGTTGGCGGCTATTGGACAAAGGCTCAGGGCCTGCTCCTCCAAGTTCGACCGAATGGGTTCACAGGGCGACGCGCTCAGTCTCAAGTCAAACTCCTTCAGGAGACTGTTCAGCGCATCGCTGTTGAATTCGCCGACGCTGAGAACGAACTTGGGCCGTCCCGGTGTCCGCATGACGTGTTTGACCTCGGTTGCGAGCTTGTTGTTCTGAGACAATTCCAGATAATTGTTATTGATGCCTAGAAATTGCGCGGTCGGCTCGGCGAATGGAATGAAATACGCGACCGGATCCCAGGTGGCGATCAGTACGACACTGTTCCTCGGCAATGCGGGCACGCGGACGTCAACGTACCGATCTCCATAGCTTCCGCGACCCCAGTCCAGATAGACGGTGGTCGTGGCGACGACCGTGAGCAGCGCGAGCGCGACGACGACACGCGTACGGCCGGCTTCAAGGAGCCAAATCAACGCTCCCATCGTGACGACTCCCGTCAGCATTTCAAGCGGGAGCGCGTATCGATAGATGCCGAAGCCGAGTTCCCACGAGAAGTACGATACGATGACGAAGATGAGAACCAGGCCGAGGCCGGATGTTTGCGCGAATGCGCCGTCCCGGCGCGCTCCTTTGAAGACGTGGCTCGCCGCAAGCCGCAGCAATCCGGCGGCTATCGCCACATAGGCGACCGCGCCGCGCCAGTCACGGAACGGCGGCTCCGACACAAGATAGCTGTTGGTCTTCGCCCAATAGAACGGATAGCCCATCAGTTGCCAGAAATCGCGCGGCAGGAATCGCGCGTCGCGAAGCGGTTCGGGCTCGTAATAAGGTGATTGAAAGATCTGATTGAGGAAGGGAAATACCGGATTTCCAAAATCGCGCCAGAGCGTGAGCAAATGATGCCCGGCGACGCCGAGAAATCCCAGAACAGCCGCGGCACCAAACGCGATCGAAGCGCCAGCAGCCCCGCGCCGGGCGGCTGCGATCAGGGCGATCAGGCCCAGTCCGGGTACGAAAACCGCCGCCGTATTTTTCAACCCGACTGCGATGCCGATCGCGAGGCCCGACCAGGCGAATCCGCGCCAAACCGCGCGTTCATCCTCCCGTTCCGCGACCTTGAGAACGCCCAACAGCGAGCCGAGCACGAATATCGAATTGACCAAATCGTTGGTCGTCGTCCCGAGCAGAGATATGAAACCGGCGCCGGAGATACCGATCAGAAAGGCCACGGTCCTGAGCGTCGCGCGTTCCCGAATCCCGGGAGGACGAAGGACATGGCTGGCAATCGCGAGGACCAACACGGCATTGATGCCGTGCACCGCGCCCATGATGAATGCGACGATGCGCGGGCTCTCGTTCAGGCTCGAGGATGCGAGCGCATAAAACAGAAAATCCGCCATCGGATTCAGAAAGCCCTGTTCCTGCGCAGGGCCGACATCATACAGGTAGCGGCCATGGAGATACGCCCAGGGGGCATAGAGATGATAATAGCGGAGATCCCAGTTGTTATCGGGTCCCAACGCGACCGACAAGAATCCGACACCGCAGACAACCGCGATCTGAAGGCGAAAATGCCACGCCGTTGAAAGCGCATCGAAGGCAAGCGACCTTTGGCTTTTCAAGCCAGCGATGGCGGCTTCCGGTTCAGTCGTCATGGCGATCAGCCGGTGATCATGCGGACCGTCAAGCTGTAGGCGGGCGGTGCTTTGCGGTTGGTCATGCGGGTGCCTTTGCGGGGCCGTTGGATGGTACCAAGTTCCCGGGCCGTCCGGAAGCCAGGCGGCTGCCTTGCCGATCGACGGCGAGGTCAACGGCGATCGCATGCGCTTTTTGAGACATCGCCACGCATTTCATCCGTAACGAGATTTCCGCGGATCGAAATTCTTTCGTAGCGCGGCTCCGTCACCCCTTCGGAGGAGAACCCGCCGAAGGGAGAAATTCGACATGACCCCTTACTATTCTGCTCGAGATGGACACCCATCGATGTTGGCTCT
>JBBWZU010000539.1:0-16380 GCA_039649225.1 Hyphomicrobiales bacterium
ACATCCAGGGCCTGTCGCCGGACAAAATCGTGCGCGCCGGACTCGCGCATGTGCCGGAAGGCCGCGAAGTCTTTCCGCTGCTCTCGGTCGAGGATAATCTGCGCATGGGCGCCTACACGCGCCGCGACCCGGACGGTGTCGCCCAGGATTTTGAGGCCGTGTTCGGCTATTTCCCGATCCTGCGCGAGCGCGCGGGCCAAGAAGCCGGACAACTCTCCGGCGGTCAGCAGCAAATGCTGGCGATCGCGCGCGCTCTGCTGGCGCGGCCATCCGCGATCCTGATGGACGAGCCGAGCCTTGGCCTCTCGCCGAGACTCACCAAGGACATTTTCGATATCGTATTACGGATCAATCGCGAGCGCGGCGTGACCATCCTGCTGGTGGAGCAGAATGCCCACATGGCGCTGAAGATTGCCGATTATGGCTTCGTGCTCGAAACCGGGCGTATCGTGATGGAAGATACCGGCAGCCGGCTGTCCGAAAAGGAGGATATTCGCGAGTTCTATCTCGGCATGAAGTCCGGCAGCGCGCGGGGGGAGCGGCGATGGAAGCGCAAGAAGCTGTGGCGATGACGGCGGCCGACGCGGCCCCCGATACGATGCCGAAGCTGTTCGCGCATTGCGTTGCCGCCTATGGCCCGCTGGTGAGCCTGCGGCAAAAGCAACTCGGCGTCTGGCATAGCATTACCTGGGGCGAGTTCGGCGCGCTCGCGCGCGAGGTCGGCATGGGGCTGATCGCGCTCGGCCTTGCGCCGGGCGAATGCGCGTCGGTGCTCTCCAACACCAACCGCGAGTGGCTCTACGCCGACATGGCAATCCTCGGTGCCGGCGGCGTGTCGAACGGCATCTATCCGACCGATGCGCCGGAACAAGTCGAATATCTCTGTTCGGATTCCGGGACCGTTGTGGTCTTCGTCGAGGACGACGAGCAGCTCGATAAAGTGCTGGAGGTGCGCGCGCGGTTACCCAAGCTGCGCCACATCATTGTCTTCGACATGGACGGATTGCGTGACTTCTCCGACGCTGAGGTGATCAGTCTCGATGACTTGCGCGCGCTCGGGCGCCGGCATGACGCCGCGCATCCCGGCCAATGGGGGCGGCGCGTCGCGCTGCGCAAGGCCGCGGATCTCGCCATGCTGATCTATACGTCGGGCACCACCGGCAGGCCGAAGGGCGCGATGCTCTCGCACGCCAACTTGGTCGCCTCCGCGCGCAGTTGCCAGGAGTCGTTTCACCAGACGTCGGACGACGAGCGCATGTGCTTCCTGCCGCTCTGTCACGTTGCCGAGCGGATCATCGGTGTCTATGCGGCATTCCTCACCGGCACGCGGCTCAATTTCGTCGAGAACCCGGAAACCGTGCCGGAAAACGTGCGCGAGATCGCCCCGACGGTGTTCGGCGCGGTGCCGCGCATCTGGGAGAAGTTCTATTCGGTCGTCACCATCCGGGTGCGCGAGGCCGACCGGCTGCAGCAGCTCGCCTATCGGCTTGCAATCGGCATCGGATACAGGGTCGCGCGCTTGCGCGAGCAGCAAAGGCCGGTGCCGGCTTATCTTAGCGTCGCGTTTTGGGTCGCGCGCGTGTCCGTGCTCGACAATATCCGCCGGATGATCGGCGCCCATCGCGCGCGCGTGCTGATTACAGGCGCGGCGCCGACATCACCCGACCTGATCCGCTGGTACGGGGCGCTCGGGCTCGAGATGGTCGAGGTCTGGGGCCAGACCGAATCCGGCGGCATCACTACCGCGAATCCAATCGGCCGCACGCGGCCCGGCTCGATCGGCATGCCGCTGTCGCGGACGCAGGTCAGGCTCTCGCCCGAGGGCGAACTCCTGGTGCGCGGCCCCTCGGTTTTCATGGGCTATCTGAACCAGCCGGAAAAGACCGCCGAGACGCTGCGCGGCGGCTGGCTGCATACGGGCGATGTCGGGCGTGTCGATGCGGACGGCTTCTTCTACATCATCGACCGCATGAAGGACATCATCATCACGGCGGGCGGCAAGAACATCACGCCCTCCGAGATCGAGAACCAGCTCAAATTTTCGCCCTATATCACTGACGCGGTCGTGGTTGGCGATGCCCGTGCCTATCTGACGGCGCTGATTATGATCGACCACGAAAACGTCGAGGAGTTCGCGCAGGACCGCTCAATCCCGTTCTCGAATTACGCAAGCCTGTGCCGCCGCCCGGAAATCCTCGCGCTGATCGAGGCTGAGATCGCGCGCGTGAATGCCACGTTCGCGCGCGTCGAGCATGTGCGCAAGTTCCGCCTGATCGAGCAGAAGCTGACGATCGAGGACGAAGAGCTCACCCCGACGATGAAGCTCAAGCGCAGGCTGGTGAACGAGAAATACCGGGATTTGATCGAGGAGATGTATGCGCCGGAAACGGTATGAATGTCACCGAGCACGGGTATGACGCGGTCGCAAGAATTCGCTATGAGAAACCAAAAGGGGAGGGAACAAGAATGAAATTCATGTCCATCGCAGCGCTCGCGCTGTTTGCCGCGACACCGGCGCTGGCCCAGCAGGGCGTGTCGCCGACCGAAATCGTCATCGGCACCGCACAGGATTTGTCCGGGCCGATCGTCAATTTCTCCAAGGCCGCGGTCAACGGCATCCGCATGCGTATCGACGAGGCCAATGCGGCGGGCGGAATCAACGGGCGCAAGCTGCGCCTTGTGGTGGAGGATCACGGCTACGACCCGAAGAAAGCGGTACTTGCGGCGCAGAAACTGGTGCAGCAGGACAAGATCTTCGTGGCGCTGGGTTCGATCGGCACCGCGACCGCGATCGCCGCGATGCAGATCTACCTCGACGCCAAGGTGGGACACCTTTTTCCGCTGAGCGGCGCGCGCGAGATGTTCGAGCCGGTGACGCCGCTGAAGTTCGCGTTCGCGGCGCCGTATTTCGATCAGGTCCGCGCCGGCATCAAGCGGATGGTGAAAGACAAGAGCTTGAAGAAAGTCTGCACGCTCTATCAGGATGACGACTTCGGCCTCGAGGTCGCGCGCGGAGCGGAGGCGGGCCTGAAGGATATCGGCATGGCCTATGCCGAGCGCACGACCTACAAGCGCGGCGCGACCGATTTCTCCTCGCAGGTCGCCAAGCTGAAGGAGGCCGGCTGCGATGGCGTCGTGATGGGCACCATCATCCGCGAGACCGTCGGGGTGATCGCGGCCGCCCGGAAGCTCGACTGGAATCCGGTGTTCGTCGGCAGCACGGCGAGCTACTCGGAGATCATCCACAAGCTTGGCGGGGCCGCGGTGAACGGCTTCTACTCCACCTGTACGGTCAACAATCCCTATGCAGACGATCCCAACCCGAAGATCCGGGAATGGTTTACCGCTTACAAGGCGAAATATAACGAAGACCCGACGGTGTTCTCGGTCTACGGCTGGGAGATCACCAACATGTTCATCATCGCGGCGACGGCGGCCGGAAAGGACCTCAATCCCGATACGCTCAACACGGCGTTCGAGGCGAGCAAGTTTCCGCCCGACATGTTCGGCAACGACGAGAACACGTTTACGCCAACCAAGCACCTCGGCACCGACCGCGCGATGCTGTGCCAGATCCAGGACGGACGCTGGAAGTCGGTGTCGGAGTATTTGAAGTACTGATCTTGCTTTCCCTCTCCCGGTGAAACACGGAGAGGGAATGAGCGCGCCCCGGACAAGGGGTGTCACCCCACCATATAGGCCGCGCCACCCGTGGCGATCAGCTCGGCGTCGTCATTGACCATTTCGGTATGCGCGACCGCGACGCGGTTTCCGAGCCGCACCACGCGTGCGGTCGCGATGAAGAACTTGCCGCGTCCGGGTCGCAGATAGTCGACGCGCAAATCGATCGTGCCGATGTTGGGGAAATCGCCCCGCTCCGGGTCCTCGTCTTTCAGCTTCGCCACCGCGAGATGAATGGCAAAGCCGGCCGCGACATCAAGCACCGCCGAGATGACGCCGCCATGCAGGATCTGGCGCCGCGGATTGCCGATCAGCTCCGGCTTCATGTCGAAGCGCAGTTTCGGCGCTTGCGGATCGAGCGATTCCACCCTGAGGCCGAGCACCTGATTGAACGGCACGGTCGTCTCGAACAGCCGCCGCAGCTTCAGGTCCATCGGCTCGACGCCGCCTGCGGCCGTCATCGGTGCTGTCTCCATCTCGCCCAGCCACTATCGCGGCGCCTTTAGCAGGCTTTCGCGCCCCTACCAAGCAAATGCTTTGTGGGTGGCCGGCAATCACCTATCATCGGTGATAGACTGCCGCCAGCATCACCGAGGCAACTCAATGCTCTACACCGAACAGCACCGCGAGCTGATGCGCTCGGTCACGCGGTTCGTCGAAGCCGAGATTGATCCGCACGCCGAGGAATGGGAAGCCGCCGGTATCTTCCCGGCTCACGAGCTGTTCCGGAAGATGGGCCAGCAAGGCCTGCTCGGCATCCACAAGCCGGAGCAGTTCGGCGGGCAGGGGCTGGATTACTCCTACGAGATCGCATTCTGCGAAGCGATCGGCGCGGCGAAATCGGCATCATCCGTGATGGCGATCGGGGTGCAGACCGACATGGCGACGCCCGCGCTGATGAAGCACGGCTCGGACGAATTGCGCGACGCGTTCTTGAAGCCGAGCATCTCGGGCGACTATGTCGCATGCCTCGGCGTGTCGGAGGCGGGCGCGGGCTCGGACGTCGCCTCGATCAAGACGACGGCGCGCCGTGACGGCGACGATTACGTCATCGACGGCGGCAAGATGTGGACCACCAGCGGCGCGCAGGCCGACTGGATGTGCCTGCTCGCCAACACCGGCGATGGTCCGGCGCATCGCAACAAATCGCTGATCTGCCTGCCGATGAAGACCAAAGGCGTCAATGTCGCGCGCAAGCTCGACAAGCTCGGAATGCGCGCCTCCGACACGGCGCAGATCTTCTTCGACGGCGTGCGGGTGCCGCAGCGCTATCGTATCGGCGAAGAGGGCATGGGCTTCGTCTATCAGATGCAGCAGTTCCAGGAGGAGCGGCTGTGGGCCGCGGCGGCGGGCCTCATGAAGATGGAGCGCGCGATCCGCATGACGATCGAATACACCGCCGAGCGCCACGCCTTCGGCAAGAGCATTCTGGACAATCAGGTGGTGCACTTCCGCCTCGCCGAGCTTGAAACGAAGGTGGAGCTGCTCCGCTCGCTGGTCTATCGGGCGGTCGAGGAATACGTCAATGGCGCGGACGTGACGCAGCTCGCCTCGATGGCGAAGCTCACCGCCGGACGGTTGCTGCGCGAAGTCACCGACGGCTGCCTGCAATATTGGGGCGGCATGGGCTACATGACGGAAAGTGAAATCTCGCGCATGTACCGCGACGGGCGGCTCACTTCGATCGGCGGTGGCGCCGACGAGGTCATGCTCGGCATCATAGCCAAGGGCATGGGTATCCTGCCGGGCCAGCGGAAGAATCACTGACAGGCTTGCAATGGCTTTGAGGGGTCACGGTGCGGTCACGATCTGGAACGACGTCGCGCCGGAGGGGCTGGCGGAATTCTATGAGTGGCATCACCGCGAGCACATGCCGGAGCGTGTCAGCATTCCGGGATTCCTGCGCGGGCGGCGTTACGCGGCAGTGCGCGGCGCGCCGGAATTCTTCACGCTTTATGAGGCGACCGGCACGGATGTGCTGGCCGGTCCGCATTATCTCGAGCGCCTGAACAACCCGACCCCGCTGACGCGACATGTCATTCCGAAATATTTCCGCAACATGGTGCGCGGTGTCTGCGATGTGCGGTTTTCGGCTGGCGTCGGCGACGGCGGTTGGCTGATCACGCTGCGGTTTGCCGCGGAGGCGGAGCGCGAACACCAGCTGTCGCGGCACCTTATGGAGGTGCTGCCCGCTATCAATGAGATGCCGACGATCCTCGGCGCACATCTGTGTGTTGCCGATGCGCGCGCGAGCACGATCGAAACGTCGGAACGAAAATCGCACGGCGCCGCCGTTCCGCAATGGCTTGTGATGATCGAAGGCGCGACGCCGGATGGTGCCGACGCCGCATGTGACCGGCTGCTTGCGCGAGAATTGATGCAACACGGCGCGAAGGCGCAGATGGAGCGCGGGCTCTATGCGTTACAAATCAGCCTGACGTCATCTCCGGCTTCATCCTCAGCATGAGGACCGTCAGTTCCCCGCCAGCGTGTCGATATCGCCGAAATAATAGTCCTTCCAGTTATCCGGCTTGGCCTTGATGCGCCCGACCTTGCTGAGGAATTCGCTGATCTTGTCGGCGCCCCGCGGCACGATGGTGATAACCATGGTGGGATCATTCAGGATGGCGATCATTTCCTCGACCGGCATCTTGTCCTTGGTGACGCGCAGATAGGCTTCGGCGGCCGCCTTCTTGTCGGCCTTGATCCAGGCCGTCGCCTCCTTCATGGCGCCGAGCAGGGCCGCGACCATCTTCGGATTGCCGTCGTGGAATTTGGTGGTCATCGAAATGCAGCTCACGGAGTGCGGTCCGATGATCTCGTAGGACGAGATCACCTGATGGTAGCCCGGCATCTTGAGCTGGCGGTTCTGGAATGGCGCGGAGGAGAAGTGGCTCGCCACCTCGCCGCCGCCGGAATTGAGCGCTGTGAATGCATCCGGATGACCCATTGAGACGGTCAAGCCGTCGAGCTTCTCGTAATTCTCCGGCCCGAATTCCCGCGATGCCGCCATCTCCAGCAGGATTGCCTGCATCGAAATCTTCACCGACGGCACCGCGATGCGGTCCTTCGCGGTGTAGTCCTTCAGCGTTTTGACCTTCGGATCGCGCGTCAGCAGGATCAGCGGCATGAAGTTGAGGCCGGCGATGGCCCGCACCTTCACGTTCGTGCGCGTCTTCTCCCACATGGTGATCAGGTTCGGCAGGCCGACCGCCGCGACGTCGATCGCGCCCGAGATGATGCCGTCATTGAGCTGCGCCGGCCCGCCGAGCGTCGCCCAATCGACCTTGATGTCGCCGAGGCCTTGAAGCTTGGCGTGCTTCTCGATCAGCTTGCCGTCTTCCATGATGACGAATTGGATATAGGGCAGGCCGTATTGCTTACCGATCTTGATCTCGTTCACTTCGGCCGTGGCAGGGCGCGCAAGCGCCGCCAGCATCATGGCGCCGAGTGCCCATGCGAGACATTTTGTCATTGATCCTCCCGGCTTTTTTCTTGTGACCGCTTTACGCGATCGGCGTCATCTGTTTCGGATCGAACGTGAGCCAGACGCTCTCGCCGACCTGATAGATATCGAGTGGTGGCGCCGTGACGCGCAACCGCAGCGCACTGTTCGGCGCCGTGACCATATAGTCCCAGAATTCACCGAGATAGGCGCGCTCCGAAATCGTCACGGCGGCCTGCGGGGCGCCGTCGGCAGCTTGGCCGCGCGAGAGCCGCATGCTTTGCGGGCGTACCGAGAACGTCACCTTGCCGGTGGGCGGCACGGCGTCCAGCGCCGCAACCGGCACGCTGAGCGGACCGAATGCGACCTGCGCGCCGTCATTGACGCCATGAATGAAGTTCGTCCGCCCGATGAAGCCGGCGACGAAGCGCGTCTTTGGCTTGTTGTACAGCGTGTGCGGGTCGGCAACCTGCTCGATGCAACCCTGGTTCATCACCGCGATGCGGTCGGACGTCACCATCGCCTCGGCCTGATCATGCGTGACGTAGACCGTGGTGATGCGGAACTCATCGTGCAGCCGCCGGATTTCGAAGCGCATTTCCTCGCGCAAATTCGCATCGAGATTCGAGAGCGGCTCGTCGAGCAACAGCACCTGCGGCTTGATGACGATGGCGCGCGCAAGCGCCACCCGCTGCTGCTGGCCGCCCGACAGTTCGGCCGGATAGCGTGCCGCCAGATGCCCCATGTGCACGACCTCGAGCATCTCCGCCGTACGGTGACGCACTTCCTCGCGCGGCAGCTTGCGCAATTCGAGGCCGAATGCGACGTTCTGCGCAACCGTCATGTTCGGCCACACGGCGTAGCTCTGGAAGATCATCGACATTTGCCGCTTCTCGGGCGGCAGCGCGCCCGAGGTGGAGGACAATATCTGGCCGTTCATCTCGATCGTGCCGGCGCTGGGTGAGATAAAGCCGGCGATCATCCGCAAGGTCGTGGTCTTGCCGCAGCCGGAGGGCCCGAGCAGCGAGACGAACTCGCCTTCCTTGAGCTCCAGATCGACGCCCGAAACGGCCGCCACGTCGCCGTATCGCTTCTCGATGCCGCGGAGCGCGAGCTTGCTCATGACGAACGCACCATGAAGTCGCGGCCGATGGCGCGGAAGCCGATGGCCGCGATGACGAGCGTTGCCGCCAGCAGGATCATGCCGAGCGCGGACAGCACCTCGAAATTTCCCTCCTCGGACAAATCAAACAGCATCACCGAGATCACGCGGGTATTCGGCCCGACCAGAAAGATCGCGGAGGAGAGTTCGCGCGTCGCCGGAATGAACACGAGGATCCAGGCGCCGGCGAGCGAGCGCTTCAACAGGGGCGCCAGCACGCGGCGTATCGCGGTCAGGCGCCCGCCGCCGAGGATGCGTACAGCCTCTTCCATTTCGGGATTGATGCTGCGTATGCCGGCCGCGCTCGACGTATAGGCGATGGGGAGGAAGCGCGTCGTATAGGCGAGGATCAGGATCGTTGCCGTGCCGTAGAGGGCGAGCGGCGGCGGCGCATAGGCTGCGTAGAATCCGATCGCCAGTATGATGCCCGGGATGACGAACGGCGCCATGCAGAGGAACGCCAGCACGTTGCTCCAGGGCACCAGTCTGCGTGTCACCACATAGGCGATGGCGAGCGAGAGGCTGATGGCCGCGAAGGCCGTGATGCCGGAATAGACGAATGTATTGATGATCGCGTTCTGCGCCTGGGTCTGTTCGAACAGAATGTAGCGGAAGTTGTTGAGCGTAAGATTGTCAAGCGAAAAACCGCGCCCCCAGGCGCGCGCGAAAGCCGCCTGCGTCAGCACAAGCATCGGCAGGAACACCGCGAGAGCGCACACGAACAGCGCATAGCCCAGCATCATCCAGCGCCAGGGCCCGAGCTGCGTGATGCGCCGCTCGCCGCCCTTGCCGCTCACCGTGGTGTAGCCGCGGCGGCCAAGCACGCGACGCTGCAGCCAGAACATCAAAATGGTGATCAGCAGCAGCGGCATGGCGTAGGCGGCGGCCTGTTCGACCCGTACCGGATATTCGAAGAACTGCCAGAGCTGCGTGGAGACGACCTGGAAGCGCGCCGGCAGCGCGATCAGTGCGGGCGCGCCGAACAGCGCGATGGCCTCGAGGAACGAGATGATCAGTCCGCCGACGATCGCCGGCAGCACCAGCGGCAGCGTGACGCGCAGCGTCGTGCGCAGCGTGCCGGCGCCGAGGATATTCGCGGCGTCCTCCATCTCGGTTGAAACCAGATCCAGCGCCGACGATGTGAACACGAACACGTAGGGAAACGACGTGACGGCGACGACCACAATCAGGCCGGTCATCGAATAGACATTGAAGATGCCGTGCTCGGCGCCGGTCAGCCCCATCCACACCTTGTTGAGCCAGCCGGCATTCGGTCCGGCGAGCAGGATCCAGCCGATCGCGCCGAGATAGGGCGGGATGATGAAGGCGCCGAACACCATCAGCCGGACAAAACCCTTCGCCGGCATGTCGGTGCGCGAAATCGCCCAGGCGAGCGGCACGCCGAACAGGCATGCGAGCACCGCGACGCCCGCGCCGAACTGGAACGTGTTCCACAGCGCCTGCAGGTGGCGCGCGCGACCGTAGGCTTCGGCGTAGTTGGCAAGCGTGAGGCGATGGGTCTCGGGCTCCTGGAAGCTCGAAACAACCAGCCGCACCATCGGGCTCGCGATCAGGAACACCAGCACCGCGATCAGCGCGATCCACAGGATCATGCTCGGATCGAAGAAGCGCATGCGGCGGGCGAGGGCGCCCTCCGCGGGAGCAATCTGGTCGAGCGTGGCGGTCATAGGGTCCGCTCACACACCGAAGGTGTCGCGCCACTGCTTGATCACTTCGGGAATCCCGTTGACGATTTCGTCTACCGTCGGGCGGATCGTCTTCACATCGGCGGCAGACTTCGCGCCATTCAGGGATTTGACCTCGGGCCGCATCGACTCGTTGAAATGCCCAACCCAGATTTTTGATGCCTCGATGCTGAGCAGATACTCCATGAACAGCTTGGCGGCATTCGGATGCTTCACGCCCTTCGGGATGCCGGACGGCGCGATGATCAGCACCGAGCCGTCGGGCGGATAGGTCATGGCCAGCGGGTTGCCCTTGCCAGCGCTTTCCATCGCGGTGCCGTTCGGACCGGAGCCGGCGACGATACGCTCGCCGGCGTTGAGCATCGTGACCGTATCGTTGATCGAGCGGCCAACCTGCGGATTGTTCTTGGCGAGCTTCTCGAAGAAGTCCCAGCCGTAGAGTTTCTTCAAGCTGACGGCCCAGGTGCCGACGTAGCCGGAAAACCCCGGGTGGCCGAGCGCGATCTTGTCCTTCCATTTCGGATCGAGCAGGTCCGGCCAATTCTTCGGTGCCTCGGCTTCCTTCAGCTTGGCGGTGTTATAGCCGATCGCGATCAGGCCCGCGGAGGTGACGGTATAATAGCCGTCCGGATCGTAGTTCTTGTAGACCTCGATGAGTTTAGTGGAATTCTCCGGCAGATATTTTTCCAGTAGATTCTTTTCTTTCAGCGCCACATAGTGGCCGATGTCGGTCGACGAGAATACGTCGACCTGCATGGCGCCGGCCTTCTGCTCCTGCGTCAGTCGCTGGTAGGCGACCTGCGCGGTGGTGCGCACGGCGTTCGCCTCGATGCCGGGAAATGCAGCTTCAAAATCGCGGCCGAGCGCCTGAGCCGTCGTGTCGTTGGAATGCGCCGTGTACCAGGTGACCTCACCTTCCTTTTTCGCGAGTTCGTAGAGCTCCTTCTGGTGCGGGGTAACTTCGCGTTCGGCATGCGCCGGGCGCGCGCCAAGTGCGCCGCCAAGCGCGAGCGCGCTCGCGCCTGTCAGGATTTCACGACGTGACGGAATGGGCCTGCGAGCCATGACGTCCCTCCCAGATGTTTTTCACGCGGCTTTGCGCCGTCGCTCTTGTCGCCCAGGGGGGAGTATGACGGCTGGCGGGCGCGCCGTCACCCGTCAATCAGCCTTTGGCGTTACCATGCGACAGCGGCAGCTTGGCGATCTCGCGGATCGCATCGGTGTTCGGCTCGAAGCCGAGGCCGGGCGCTTCAGGCAGCGTGAGCCAGTCGGCTTCCGGCGCGGGCAGACCATTGTAGAGCGCCTTGGAGAGTTCCACGGCGAGATAATGGTGCTCGACCATCCCGCCGTTCATCAGCCCGGCATGCAGGTGCATGTTGTGGAACGGCCAGGCGCCGCCGTTTTCCATCGGCACGTTGAACGCCGCCGCAAGGCCGGCGATCTTCAGGCATTGCGTGATGCCGCCGCTGATCGCGACGTTCGGCTGCAGATAGTCGACCGACTTTGCCAGCAGTAGATCGCGGAAGCGATACAGCAGCCCCTCGTTCTGACCGCAGGCGAGCGGTATGCCGGAGAGGCGGCGCAGTTCGGCCATCTGCTGCACGTCGTTCTGCGTCAGCGGCTCCTCGAAAAAGCCGATGCCACAGGGCTTGATCATCTCGGCCAAAGCGACCGCGTGATAAAGGTCGAGATTGCAATTGGCATCGACGAACAGTTCGACGTCCGGCCCGACCGCCTCGCGCACGGCGCGTACGCGCGCCGCATCCTCGCGGATCACGTCATGCAGCGGGCGCTTGTCGCGGTTGCGCAGCGCCTCGTTGCCGACCGTCATCTTGAGGCGGCGGAACCCCTGCGCCACCCAGAGCTTGGCGGCGGCGGCCAATTGCTCGCGGTCGAAAAAGCCGAATCCGAATGTCGCGTAGACCGGTACGCGGTTGCGCGCCCCGCCAAGCAGGCGCCACACCGGCTGGCCGAGCGCCTTGCCCTTGATGTCCCACAGTGCGAGATCGATCGCCGCGACCGCATGCGCCGCATAGCCGGTCTGGCCGCGCGGCATCGTCTTCCAGTACAGCTTCTCCCAGATCGCCTCGTGCGCCATCGGATCGTCGCCGAGGATCGCCGGGCCGGCCACGCCATTGACGATCTGCGCGATCACGTCTTCCTCGGTAATCGACGTGAAGCCGTGGCCGACGATGCCGCTGTCGGTCTCCACCTCCACATGCACGCAGGCAAGCGAGGTGCGGCGGTCGACACCGACCAGCGTGACATGCAGCGGAACGTTGAGCGGGATGGCGGTGACGCGAACGATTTTCATGAGTGGTCCGAGGTTTGCTAGGAGATCCGGGCTAGTCTATGCGATTTAGAACGGGTCGGGCGAGGCGGGACGAATCTTGAATAGCATGATCTCCATCGAGCGGCTCACCAAGACGTTCGAGACCACGCGCAGCGCGAGTCATCTGGCGCTGGGCGAGCTCTCGCTCGACATCGCGGAAGGTGAATTCGTCTCCGTCCTGGGGCCCTCAGGTTGCGGCAAATCGACTTTGCTCTACATCGTCGGGGGGTTCGTGCCGCCGTCCTCTGGCATGGCGCGTGTGAAGGGCAAGGTCGTCACCGGGCCGGGCCCCGACCGTGGGCCGGTGTTCCAGGAGTTTGCGCTGTTTCCCTGGAAGACCGTGCTCGGTAACGTGATGTACGGGCTGTTGGAGCAGGGCGTTGCGAAAGCAGAGGCCGAAGCGCGCGCCCGCGCGCTGATCGAGCTGGTGCATCTCCAGGGTTACGAGAATTTCTATCCCAAGGAGCTGTCGGGCGGGATGAAGCAGCGCGTCGCGATTGCGCGCACGCTCGCCTATGGCCCGAGCATCCTGCTGATGGACGAGCCATTCGGCGCGCTCGACGCGCACACCCGCACCGGCATGCAGCACGAGCTTCTGGAAATCTGGGAACGCGACCGAAAGACCGTGCTGTTCGTCACCCACAGCGTGGAGGAGGCGGTCTTCCTCTCCGATCGCGTCGTGGTGCTGACGCGCTCGCCCGGCCGCATCAAGACCATCGTCGACATCGATCTGCCACGCCCGCGAAGGCGTGCGGAGTTGCTGGTCGACCGGAGCTATCAGGAATACGTGGTCGAGATCGAGAAGCTGATGGATAATCCGGGGCGTGGGCCATGACGCGCCTCTCTGCTATCCCTGGGTTGCCGCCGTTGCTTGCCTGCCTGGGCCTGCTCGCGGTCTGGGAAGCTGCCTCTTACACCTTCGGCATCAGCGGTCTGCCGCCGGCGCACGACGCCTTGCGCGAATTGCCCGTGATCCTCAGTGACCCAGAATCGCTGCTTAACATTTTGGCCTCGATCCGCCGCATGCTGGTCGGCTTCGCGCTCGCACTCGCCTTTGCGGTGCCGGTCGGTCTGATGATGGGGCGTAGCCGTCTGGTCGCGGCCTTCTTCAATCCCCTGCTGATGATCATCTATCCGGTGCCGAAGGCCGCATTGATGCCGGTGATCATGCTGTGGCTCGGTGTCGGCGATGCCTCCAAGACGCTGGTGATCTTTCTCGGCGTCAGCCTGCCGCTGATCTATCACTCCTACCAGGGCGCGCGCGCGATCGAGGAGAAGATGCTGTGGTCCGCCGCCGCGATGGGCCTGTCGGCACGTGCGCGATTGCTGCGCGTCGTGCTGCCCGCGGCGCTCCCCGAGATCATGGTCGGCGTCCGCACCGGTCTCGTGCTTGCGCTCATCACGATGGTGACGAGCGAGATGATCGCGCGCAAGCAGGGCGTCGGCGACATTCTGTTCAATGCGCTCGCGATGGCGCAGTACGAAACCGTCTACGCCACCATCGTGATTATCGGCATCATGGGCTTTGTGATCGATGCGCTGTTCGAGCGGCTGCGCGCGCATCTCGTTGCGTGGGCCGATCCGGTGCATGACATCGCCGTGGGGTCGACATGACCGCCGGTCGCCGCATTGGAGAAATTGCGCTCGGCGTCCTGCCGATTGCGCTGGTCATCGCGCTCTGGCATGGCATCGCGCTGTCGGGCATAGCGCCGGCGGTGCTGCTGCCGGCGCCGGCGGCCGTGTTCGCGCGACTGATCCAGCAGATTGGCGATCCGAACTTTCTCGGCCAGGTCGGCATCACGCTGTTTCGCCTGTTCGCGGGCTTTTCCATCGCGCTGGTCGTCGGGGTCGCGCTCGGCCTCGTGGCGACTGGCAGCAAGACCTTCGAGTCCGTGATCAAGCCGTTGGTGCGCGTGCTGGCGCCGCTGCCCAAGGTCGCGCTCTATCCCGCGATGGTGCTGATCCTCGGCTTCGACGATGCCTCGAAGATCGCGCTGGTCGTCGCCGATGCGGTGTTCCCGATCCTGCTCGCGACCTATCAAGGCACATCGGCGGTCGAGCCCAAGCTGGTCTGGTCGGCGCGCGCGGCCGGCACGTCGCAGCGCGCGGTGCTGCTCAAGGTCGTGCTGATGGCCGCGATGCCGTCGGTGCTCACCGGTTGCCGCATCGGGCTGATCATTTCGTGCATCGTGGTGTTTCTCGCCGAAATGATTACGTCGACCGACGGTCTTGGTTACCTGCTGGTGCGTGCGGGCCGCAACTTCCAGACCGTCGACATGTTCGTGCCGCTGATCTCGATCTCGATCCTGGGGCTGACGTTGAACGCGGCGTTCAATATGCTGCGCGCCTGGCTGCTGCGCGGATTTCCAGAGGAACGCTGATGCTCGCCGATCGTATCGAAGGAAAATGGATCGACGCCTTTTGCGAGGTGTTCGAGCGCTGCGCGGTCAAGCGCGGCGATACGGCCGCGATCCTGTCGGAGACGCAGGCGCGGGCGCTCAACGTGCAGCTCGCCGAGCTCGCCCTTCTGCGGCTCGGCGCGCGGCCGTTCCACATCGTGGTGCCGACCCCGCGCACCCGGCATCCGGTGCCGGTGCGCTCGACCGGCGCCAGCGAGGCGATCGGCGGCGTGGCGCCGGTGATCGGCGCGCTCGGGGCCGCCGGCTTCGTGGTCGACTGCACCATCGAGGGCCTGATGCATGCGCCCGAGACGCCGGCGATCCTCAAGGCCGGCGCGCGTATTCTTGTCATTTCCAACGAGCATCCCGAGGCGCTCGAACGCATGGCGCCGGATCCGGCACTCGAAATCCGCGTGCGCGCTGCCGCGAAGCTACTGCGGGGATCGAAGCGCATGACCGTCACTTCGCCGGGCGGCACCGATCTTGATGTCGACATGGCGGGCGCGCCGACCGTCGGCATCTGGGGCTGGACCGAGAAGCCCGGCACGCTGGCGCATTGGCCAGGCGGCATTGTGGTGAGCTTTCCCAAGGCCAACAGCGTCAACGGCACCGTGGTGTTGGATCGCGGCGACATCAATCTCACCTTCAAGCGCTATCTCGAGGCGCCGGTGCGTCTGACGCTCGAAAACGACTACGTGACCAAGATCGAGGGCGAGGGCGCGGACGCCGAGATGTTCCGCTCTTATCTGGGGGCGTGGGGCGACCGCAATGCCTACGCTGTCTCTCACGTTGGCTTCGGCTTGAATCCCAAGGCACGCTACGAGGCGCTGACGATGTATGACCAGCGCGACACGAATGGCACCGAGATCCGCGCGGTCGCGGGTAATTTCCTGTTCTCGACCGGCGCGAACGAATTTGCCGGCCGCTATACGGCCGGGCACTTTGATCTGCCGGTGATGCGGACGACGATCACGGTGGATGACACGGTCGTGGTGAAGGACGGCGTGGTGCAGCTCTGACAGGCCTCATCCTGTCAGGGTGAGGGCCTACAGCACCGGTGGCCGATTCAGCCCGAAATGCCCGAGCAGGTCGACGAACGCCTTCAGCCGCTCGCCGCGATAGGCTTCGACATCCAGCCCCTCATAGTTGAGAAAGCCCGCACCGTCGCGCAAACCTCGGCGCCCTTCGGCCATATTGCGCTCGACGATCTCTGGCGCTGCGTAGCGCTGATGGCCGAGCGCGCCGGTCAGGTACCGGCTGGCGTAATAGAGAATATCGCCGCCGCCCCAGTCGATGAATTCAAGCAGGCCGAGCACCGCGAATCGAAAGCCGAATCCATATTTTACCGCCTTGTCGATATCCTCCGCGCTGGCGACGCCTTCCTCGACCATGCGCGCGGCCTCGTTCATGGCGAGCGCCTGGATGCGCGGCACGATGTAGCCCGGCCGCGCCGCGCATACGACCGGCACCTTGCCGACGCCTTCGAGCAACGCTTTTACGCGCGCGGTGATTTCCGGATCGGTCCGCGCGCCGGGCGAGAGCTCGACCAGCGGCACCAGGAACGCCGGATTGAGCCAATGCGCATTGAGGAAGCGTTCGGGATGCGCGACGGCGCCAGACAGGTCGTCGACCAGAATTGTTGACGTGGTCGAGGC
>JBBWZU010000571.1:0-7597 GCA_039649225.1 Hyphomicrobiales bacterium
ACGCGCCGGCGGATCCACCAGCGCGCGGGTGAGCCAGGTTTCCGGAGGTGGCGGCGAGCGCGATCGCAAGCACAGCCATATCGACGAGGTGAGAAGCTCAAAGCGGGATTCGACGCACTGAGTCGTCCCCGGGCCGTCGGCTACGATGACCCGGAAAAGGCTCGCTCGTGGGAATTCAACTCGCCTCGCCTCCACCATCAATCCGCTGTGCTGCAAACGGGTCCTCGGGGGCGATGTCGTCATTTCCAATGAATCAAAAGAAAGGCCCCTGAGCGACGATGGCGGGGCCTTTCCGACACCGCAGAGGCGGGAGATCAATGCCGCTGCGGCTTGTTGCTGAAAGCCCAAGAACGCTTCCACCGATAGGCGCAACTTTCGTCCATGGCAGTGTTGGTTCAGCCGGCCTTCGCGTTTGCCGGCGAACGCGGCGCGCGAACTCGGATGTCATGTGAGTGGCCGCAAAGCGGGCACTCGATGCAAATCGTTCTCTGAACGATGACGTCGTGCACGTCATCGGCCAGAAGAATCCCGCTGATCATGTGCAGGTTTGTGACAGGACATCGGAATACGATTGGACGCATGGGGCACTCGCCTTCGGCCGCAAAGCTCAACTCTTGGAGATTCTCCGCGTTCCTGTGTTCGTGGCCGAACATTGAGGTCGCTTCCTTCACGCTGCTGGAACGCGCGAGTCCAGCTCACGTTGCATCTTGGATGACCAGTGACAGAGTGATGCTTCGCCAACATTCCGGACGTCTCGACCAAAGCGAGGCAGAGCATGATGCTCCTGCTGGTCGAGAGCCGGACAAACGGGAGCGGGCCGTTGTTCCCGCGGCAGCGACGCGGCCACGCCGGGTCGTCATCGTGGGCGCGGGGTTCGCCGGTCTGGAGGCCACAAAGGCGCTCGCGGCCAGTCCGGTCGAGGTTGTCCTGATCGACCAGAAGAACCATCATTGCTTCCAGCCCCTGCTGTACCAGGTCGCTACCGCAAGCCTGTCGCCAGCCGACATCGCTTGGCCGATTCGAGCTATTCTGCGCAACCAGCGCAACGTGGACGTGATGCTTGCGCGCGTCCTCGGTATCGACCAGGACCGGAATGTCGTCAGAACAACAGCGGGCGAGATCGCATTCGATTATCTCGTGCTGGCGACCGGGGCTACTCATCACTATTTCGGACATCCGGAATGGGAAAAGTCGGCACCGGGATTGAAGAGCGTGGAGGATGCGACACGCATCCGCAGCCATATCTTGATGTCGTTCGAAGCGGCCGAAGTCGCCCACGACCTCCAGACGCAGCGCTATCTCATGACATTCGTCATCGTCGGCGGCGGCCCCACGGGGGTCGAGATGGCAGGGGCGATCGCCGAGGTCGCGCGGCAGACGCTGCGGAGGGATTTCAGGCATATCGACCCGGCCGAAGCGTCGATCATCCTGCTCGAGGCAGGAACGCGCCTCCTCCCGGCATTTCCGGAAAAGCTCGCGGCATCGGCCCACAGAGCGCTCGAGGCTGCGGGAGTCGACGTTCGGACCAGCGCGCAGGTCACGACGTGCGATCAAGGTGGAGTCGTCGCGGGCGGCAAGCGCATCGCTGCCGGTACGGTGATCTGGGCCGCAGGCGTCAAGGCATCACCCGCGGCGGAGTGGCTCGATGCGCCGCACGACCGTAACGGCCGTGTCGCGGTGAATGAGAACCTCTCGATCCCGGGCTGGGATAATATCTTCGTCGTCGGCGATACGGCCGCGGCTTCGTCCGGCGGAAGGCCGGTGCCCGGCGTCGCGCCGGCCGCCAAGCAGATGGGTGAATATGTGGGTCGGCTGATCAGCGCAAGGATCGCCGGCAATCCGGCCAACGCTCCGTTCCGCTACCGTGACTACGGCACGCTCGCGACAGTCGGCCGACGATACGCGATCGTAAAGCTCGGTCGTTTCGAACTCACCGGGTTCATGGCCTGGCTGTTTTGGAGCGTGGTGCACGTCTATTATCTGATCGGCGCGCGCAATCGCGCCGTCGTGGCCCTCAACTGGTTCTGGAACTACATGACGTTCCAGCGTGGAGCGAGGCTCATCAGTTCCTGACGCTCATCGGGTCGGGCGACGATGCAACGGCGCTCGCATCGCCGAGTTCGATGCCGTCTGGCGAACACTCGCTGCTGGCGCGGTCAATCGGAGCGGCACCGCCATTCACCACACAGCGCAACACGCGAGCAGGACAGCAAAACAGCTCTCGGCGAGCCCATCGCTACAAAAGTGCAAACCAATCCGCACACCGCGCGTTAGGCCGATGTGCAGTTGGTGCTCTCTGGCTCGGAATGACGACGACCACCGGCCTCAGCCCTGCGGCTTTGCGATCATCAGCCAGAAGATCGTGATCACGGCGCCGAAGGCTGGAAAGCCGAAGGCAAACCACCACCAGAATAGCTTGTGATAGGCGCGCGGCAGCTCGGCTTTGTTCCGTGCCGCATCCGAGGCGAGATCGCGCAGGCGCATCTGCATCCAGACGACAGGCAGCCAAAACGCTCCCGTGACCAAATACAGCACGATCGACCAGAGGATCCATGCATCGAGCAGCGAGTAGCCGACCTCCCGCGCCAGCAAGACCCCGGTGACGGGTTGCGCGATGACCGCCGTCGCGGTGAAGACGAAATCCGCGATGACCACGATGCGGGCGACTGCCGCCACGACGACCGCTCGACCGGTGAGATGCGCGAGCAGCATGAAGAACGCGATGCCGGCTCCGGTTCCCAGCAGGACGGAGGCGCCGACGACATGCAGGAACTTGAGGATGAAGTAGGTCATCGGTCGTCCAGCATGGCGAGCGCCACGAGATTGAACACCATGACCGGACCAATCTTCAGCATGGGTCCAAGCGGATCGAGCCAGAGCCGTGGCACCAGGATGGTGCCGAGGATCAGGTAGACGACCGATATGCCGAAGGCCGCATAGAGGCCGAGCCGTGCCGTGCGGCGAAACGCGATGGCGGTGCCGATGACGATGTCGGCCAGGCCACCGGAAAGTGTCGTGAGCAATGCCACCGTCTCGCTCGTTCCGCCTTCCATGACCAGCTGAACGCCACGTTCGCGGCCCGGGCCAACGGAAACGAGCCCGGTGGCAATCCAGAACAGGGGGAATACGACAAAGATCAGCGGCTTTAACAAATAGAGTCGCGCGAACCAGCGCTCCTGCACGGAGGCCGGCTCCCGATTGAGCATGTCTTCGACGTCGTGCGGGGTCAGGCCCGTCACTTGCATGAGCGGCGCCGGATCTCCAATCGCGCCCCGTACCATTTCGCGCCTGGCGGTGCTTCGAACCGGCGGCCGCCACCCGAAGAGGCCGGCCAGGTCGCCGAGGCGGTAGATCAAACCCGCAAGCGCATCCGGCATGCGCACGACCCGGGCAGCAGGCCAGCGCATCCATCTCCGCAACAGCCCGACGACCTCGTCAAAGCCGTAGCGCCGAGGTCCCACTACATCCAGCGCCAGCCTGGACGGTGCTCCGGGAGCAAGGAAGAACAATACGCTATCGATGAGGTCGTCGAGGTGAACGATCTGAAGCGGCGCCGTATGCGGCATCGACGGCTGAAATGCCAGCGATGCAAGACCGCGCAACAGCGCGCTGGCGCCATAGGCACCGCGGCCGATCACGACCGCGGGCCGCAGAATGATCCAGTCGAGGTCGAGTGCCATAAGGGCTTGTTCGCCGGCACGCTTGCTCTTGGAGAACGCGGTCGGCGTCTCGCGATCGACACCGATGGCCGAGAGATGAACGACACGCCGGACCCCGGCGCTCGCGCACGCGCGAAACAATGCCGCCGGACCAGATGCGTGTACGCCCTCGGTCGATCCATCCGGCCCATCCTGAAGAATGCCCGCGCAATTCACCACGGCGTCCGCGCCCGCAAGGATGCCAGCCCACGCGCCGGCGTCAGCCCGGCTGATGTCGAGAGAAATCCAGTGAACGGCTGACCGATCAGTCGCACTCGGATGGCGCGCGACCCCGGTGACCTCGTGCCGCGCCGCGCTCAGGCGCGTCGCGATGGCCGATCCGATCAGGCCGGTCGCCCCGATCAGGACAATCTTCATCTTGTCGCCCGCCTCCGCGTATTCACGCCTTGCGGCCCGTTGATCCGACGCGTCAGATGAAGGGCTTGCCGCCTGTTACCGCAATCGTGGTTCCCGAGGTGTAGCTCGAATGCGGATCCGCGAGCATGACGTAGGCGGTGGCGAGTTCAGCCGGCTGCCCGGGCCGCTTCATCGGGACTTGCTGGCCGAAATTCTTCACCGAGTCTTCCGGCATCGTGGACGGGATCAATGGCGTCCAGATCGGTCCAGGCGCAACGGCGTTGGCCCGAATGCCCTTTGCGGCCAGCATTTGCGCCAAGCCCCCGGTGAAGTTCTGGATCGCGCCTTTGGTCGTCGCGTAGGCAAGCAAGATCGGGTTCGGCATGTCGGAATTGACCGACGCCGTATTGATGATCGCACTTCCCGGCTTCATGTGGGGGACGGCGGCCTTGGTGAGATAGAACATCGCATGAATGTTGACCTTGAACGTCAGTTCCCATTCCTCGTCGCTGATGTCACCGATCTCCTTGAATGCGGCCTGGTGCGCCGCGTTGTTCACCAGGATGTCGATACTGCCAAGGTCGGCGACCGCCCGCGCGATGATTGAGCGGCAATGGCCAGCATCTTGCACGTCGCCGGCCACCAGGAGCGCTTTGCGGCCTTCCTGTTCGACCAGCTTCTTCACCTCCTGCGCATCTTCCTCTTCATTCAGATAGGAGATGAGGACGTCTGCGCCTTCGCGCGCATAGGCGATCGCGACCGCCCGGCCGATTCCGCTGTCCGCCCCGGTAATCACCGCCTTGAGGCCGGCGAGCCGGCCGGAACCGCGATATGACGTTTCACCGTGATCCGGGCGCGGCTCCATCCGGTCGGTGAACCCGGGCATTGGTTGCTTTTGCGCCGGAAAGGGTGGCTTGGGATATTGCGCCTGCATGTCGGCCTCGTTCGCTCGCACCTTGGGTAACGGCTGCGCGGCCCGCTTCGTTTCATGCGAGGTCACAATTTCCAGGCGGAACCTGTAGGTCACGGGTGCGATCTAGCCCGGATTTCTCACACCAAATAGGCGCATCGAGCTGCGAATCAGAGAAAGTGACTGTGCCACAATGACTTTCGAACGATTCAAGCGGAGCCCCAATGCCGGCAGGTTGTAGCGCGGAATGCTTTGATTTTGGAATAGGCGATGGCCGCCCTGCGGAAGCAGGATTGGATGGCGGCTTGGTAACATCGGACGCCGGAGGGTTGCTGCTCGGCGATGGGGAGGTTGTCGTCCGGGACGCCGATGTCCCGGCCGAACTTCAGCGCGTTGCGCGCAGCGATCGGCACGGACCCCGACCAAGGCGGGGACTGGCTTCACGGCTAAAGGCGCCAGCATGCCCGATCGAGCCGCCTGAAAGAATTATTAATTTCTCGAATTCCCAGAACGGTTACATTACGCCGTTTCGCGGCGGAACGCGGGCGGCCTTCATAGCCGCTCGGTCGCCGTGGCGCGGATCAGGATTTCATCTTGCGCGAACTCGTTTTCGAGCTGCCTGCGGTAGCGCGCCCAACGGTCACGGTCCAAGGTCTCGGCCATGATTTCGAGGACGATGATGTCGTCGTGCACGGTCTTGCCGCCGGCGCGGAATACCCCGTGCGCGGGCGCGCGCGCGAAGGCGGTGATGCCGCCGAACTGCTTCGCTAATGTCTTGCGTATCTCCGCGAATTTCCCGTCATCGAACGGCTTGCCGTCGTTGTCGGTGAGCGGCAATAAGATTTCGATGAGGTACATGGTCAAGGCGCCATGGTGCGGAGCGTGATCGACCAACGCGGCGTCTGGACCGGCGGGATACTGTGCTCCCACAATGAGCGCGCCTCGCCGCTCAGGAGATAGACCGATCGCGGCGCCGCCTCGAGCGTGAAGCGCTCCCAACCGCTCGGCTCTTTCCTGCGAAAACGCAAGGGGCAGGCCGAGCCCAGCGAAATGCCGATCACCATATTGAAGGCCACCTTGTCGCGATGCCAGCCAATCCCGGCGCCGGTCTCATATTCGGTGAGGAGGACATGCTGGACCGCGTCGGGCGCCAGCCCGGCGAAGGCCTCAGCACGCGCTTTGAACGGCTGGAGAAATTCCGGCGGCGGCTCCGCCGCATGGAGGCGTTGGTCCGAGAAGTCGAAGCGAGAGCCGAAGGAAGCAACGCGCCGCTTGCCCTCGAAGGCGCCGAACTGAAAGGGCGCGAGCCGCAGCGACGAAAAGGCGTCTATCAGCAACCATTCCTCTTCTTCCGAAAGAAACTCGAGCTCATAGCGCAGGCCCTGTGGCCATGCAGTGACGCGGCCGAACAGATCGGCTTCGGCGGGCGGGGCGGCTTTGAGCGATGAACGACGCATGGCTTCCTGAAATGCGCGAAGAAAAGAGCTGTTCCGCCCCGTGACGCGCTTTCGGGACATAAGCGCGCCGCGGACGATTTCCAGCCCTTCGGGCCGCGCTGGCACGCGTGGTGACCATCGTGCGTCGGACGCCGAAAACGAAGCTGGCTTGTGCGCCGGGTCGGAACGTCCGCCCGCTTCTCCGGGGCATGAAGCGCCGTGTTTACTCCCTATGCCCAATGCGGAATGATGAAAAACAGAACACCGACCAATATCGCCGCGATCACGGCCAACAATGCTGTGTAGACCAGCGCGGCGCTTGCCTTCCTCTGATCGCCCCGGTCGTGAGCATATTTCAGCTCGTGTCTTCTCGCCAACGCGACTGCATCGAGGGTTGGCGGGGTCCCAGCCGCTTCGTCGTCTGTTCCGAGCGGAGCGGCGGCGGGATCGATCGTAGCGACCTTGTCGCCGGTTCGGCCGCTATCGATTTCGGCGCGGAGCCGTGCAGTCGTTCCCACTTCATCACCTGTCAAAAGCAAGAGGCCTATTCTCCTATGAAGCGGACCCCTTACTTAGGCGAGCACGCTGCAGAGGTGCTTGCTCAATGCTCGTCGCTCGCGAACGTTCCTTATCTCGGTGCAAACGTCGGACTAACCTGGGTTTATCTGGGTGGCACAAATGGATATTTAATGGTTTTCCGCCTTTTCAAAAAGCTGCATCGTCACGGCCAGTCCCGCTAACAAATATTATATCGAGCTCAAATAATGAGCCGGCAAACGGCGGATAGCGGAATTGCGGCCAGGCGCGAACTTTGCTCGCGGTGGGTGCCTTCATCGCCGGGAGCGACAACAACGCGGATCGCAATATTCCCGGTGCAACGACGACAAGCGGTACAAACTCGCTTGCCTCGCCACGGAAATGAAAGCGATCTTTCCCGACATCGCAAACGGATCTTGTGCGCAGGAGGTGCGGTGATCGCGTGGCTAGGAGCGCCTACCGTTGCGGCGTTCGCCGCCTGACGCGCTCCGCCTTCGGCTGTGTCTCCATGCTGAGAAGCGCCGCGTTGAGGACGTCGTGCGCTGCCTGAATGTGCGCGTGTCGCAACTCATCCACGGTCATCTGGCCCCGGATCGGCGCAACCAGTGCGACCTGAACGCAAGGTCCCGGCAACTGCCCGGCCTTGGGCCATGCCAGCG
>JBBWZU010000581.1:0-6769 GCA_039649225.1 Hyphomicrobiales bacterium
TGCGGGAATGTGCGCTTGGAGGGTTCTAGCGCCGCGATGACGTCGCCGCCGCTGCGCACCGTGAAGTGCGCGACGAGCTCGCGGTAATTCGGGCCCGGCCGCGGGATCATGCCGTCGAGGGTGAAATCATAGCCGCTCACCGATACGCTCTCGCCGGCTTTGAGCGTAACGATGCGCTCCGAATTCCACTGGCTCTCGGCGATCACGCCAAACAGCAGCATCCCGGCGGCAAAATGCGCGACCGCCGTGCCCCATGCGGAGCGCGGCAGGCCGCGCGCGCGCGACAGCGCGACGCCGAAGGGCATGCGGAACAGACCGACCCGCTCGACGACGTCAGTCAGCGCGCCCGCCATCACGTAGACGGCAAGCCCGATGCCGAGCGGCGCCAGCACCGGGCCGCCGCGCTGGATCGCGAACACGGCGGTCAACCCGAGAAGCCCAAGCAGGGCGGCGCCGATCAGGCGTTGCGCGGCGCCGGCAAGGTCGCCGCGTTTCCAGGCCAGCAAGGGCCCGAACGGCACCGCGATGAGCAGCGGGATGAACAGCGGGCCGAAGGTGAGGTTGAAGAACGGCGCGCCGACGGAGATCTTCTCGGCCGTCAGCGCTTCGAGCGCGAGCGGATAGAGCGTGCCGACGAAGACCGTGGCGCAAGCCGAGGTGAGGAAGAGATTGTTGAAGACCAAAGCGCCTTCGCGCGAAATCGGCGCGAAGATGCCGCCTTGTTTCAACAATGGCGCCCGCCAGGCGAAGAACGAAAGGCCGCCGCCGATGAACAGCACCAAGATGGCGAGGATGAACACGCCGCGGGTCGGATCGGTCGCGAAGGTGTGGACCGAGGTCAGGACGCCGGAGCGCACCAGGAAGGTGCCCAGCAGCGACAGCGAGAAGGTCAGGATGGCGAGCAGGATGGTCCAGACCTTGAGCGCATTGCGCTTCTCCATCACGACCGCGGAGTGCAGCAGCGCGGTCCCGGCGATCCACGGCATCAGCGAGGCGTTCTCGACCGGGTCCCAGAACCACCAGCCGCCCCAGCCGAGCTCGTAATAGGCCCAGTACGAGCCCATCGCGATGCCGAGCGTTAAAAACATCCAGGCGACCAGCGTCCACGGCCGCACCCAGCGCGCCCAGGCGGCGTCGATCCGGCCGTCGATCAATGCGGCGATCGCAAACGAGAACGAGATCGAGAAGCCCACATAGCCGAGATAGAGCATCGGCGGGTGCACGGCGAGGCCGATATCCTGCAGGATCGGATTGAGGTCACGCCCTTCGGCGGGGGCTTGCGCAATGCGCAGAAACGGGTTCGAGGTGACCAGAATGAAGAGATAGAACGCCGACGCGACCCAGGCCTGCACGCCGAGCACGTTCGCGCGCAGCGTATCCGGCAGGTTCGATCCGAACAGCGACACCAGCGCGCCGAACAGCGCCAGGATCAGCACCCAGAGCAGCATCGAGCCTTCATGGTTGCCCCACACGCTGGTGAATTTGTAGATCAGCGGCATCGCGGAGTGCGAGTTCTCGAAGACATTCGCGACCGAGAAATCCGAGCCGACATAGCACCAGGTCAGCGCCGCGAAAGACGCCGCAACGAACGCGAACTGGACCAGCGCGGTCGCGCCCGCGACGCTCATCAGCGTCGCATCATTGGTGCGCGCGCCCCAGAGCGGCACGGTCGCCTGCACCAGCGCCAGCGCCAGCGCCAGAACCAGCGCATAGTGGCCGAACTCCGGGACTGCGCCGGACATCATTTGGCGACCTCCTTGCTCTCTCCGGCGAGACCATAGCCGCCTTCCGCCTTCCAGTGGCCCTGCTTCTTGAGCGCGTCGGCAACGTCCTTCGGCATGTAGGTTTCGTCATGCTTGGCCAGCACGTTGTCGGCCTTGAAGCGGCCGGCGCCGTCGAGCGCGCCCTCGGTCACGACGCCCTGACCCTCGCGGAACAGGTCGGGCAAAATGCCGACATAGCTGACCGGCACCGATGTGTTGCCGTCGGTCACCTCGAACTTCACCAGCAGATTGTCGCCGCGCACCAGCGTGCCGGGCTTGACCAGCCCGCCGAGCCGGATGCGGCTGCCCGGCGCGACATGCTTTTCGACCACATCGGTCGGCGAATTGAAGAACACGATGGAGTCCTTCAGGGCGAACAGCACAAGGGCGGCGGCGAGCCCGAGCACACTTAAGCCCGCGCCGATCAGCACCAGCCGCCGCTGCTTCCGGGTCATACGGGCGCGCATCATCAGCCTTCCAGCTTCAGTTCTTTGACGAGATCATCAAGCCTTCGAAGCTTGTCGGCATCGTGGCCGAGCGCCTTGCGGGCATCCGAGGCAGCCGAGATCGCCTTGCCGCGGTCGCCCATCACCGTATAGGCGCGCACCAGGCGCAGCCAGCCGTCGATGTCGGAGCCATCGCGCTGCAAACGCTCGGCGAGCCGCTCGACCATCTGGCGCACCATCGCGGAGCGGTCCTCGGGCGCCATCTTGCCGGCCGCCGCGACATCGTCCGCGGTCGGACCGGGGGTGGACGGCGCGGGTGGCCCGGCCGCGCCGCCTTCGACGCGCGCCAGGGTCTCGCGCACCATTCCGGCCCAAGCCGAATCCGGCGGCGCCTCGCTCAACATCGCGCGCCAGATCGATACAGCTTTGTCGCCCTGCCCGTCCTGGTGCGCCGCGACGCCGAGGAAGAAGCGCGCCTTGGGCAGCTTGGCATCGAGCGCGAGCGCGCGCTCGAAGGCCGCCTTGGCTTCATCAGTCACGACGCCGTTCCCCAGCGCCATCAGGGCCTCGCCAAGATCCGCTTCGCGATCGGCGCTCGCGCCATTGAGGCGGATGGCGTTGCGCCGCGCCTTGACGGCATCCTCGAAGCGGCCGAACCGCATATAGACCGGCGCCACCACCTCCCAGCCGCGCCCGTCCTCGGGGTTCTTGGCCAGATGCGCCTCGACCTGCACGACCAGCGCGTCGAGGCCGCGATTTTGCACCGGCGCGGCGGCGCGGCTGGCGATCGGTTGGCCGGGCAGATCGGGCGAGCCGAGCGCAAGGTAAAGCCCCAGCGCGACGGCCGGCACCCCGGCCAGCACCACGACCGCCACCGCGCGGCGGCGGAAGGCTCCGCCCGGACGCGGCATCGCGCCAGACTGAGGTTGCTCGGCGGCGGCGAGCAGGCGACGCGAGACCTCCACGCGCGCGGCTTCCGCATCGGCATCGGCAATGAGGCCCGCGTCGCGGTCGCGCGCAAGTTCCGCGATCTGGTCGCGATAGACCTCAAGATCGCTGCCCGAACGCCGCGCCGCGCCGCCGCGGCCGAGCGGCCAGAGCACGGTGAAAATCGCCGCCGCGGTCATCACGGCGAACAGGACCCAGAGCGTCATGGCGGCTTTACATCACGGCGCAGGCAGCGCCGCAATGACATAGAACAATTCCAGGGATTACAGCGACTTAGGCCTTCATGGCCTTTTGCTCGCCCTTGGCGGCGACATCGGCGGCCTTGGCCAGCGTGCTGGCATAGTCGGCGCCGAACAGCTTGCCGCAGAAGCGCACGGCGGCATCCAATTGCGAATGGCGGAAACTGCGCTCGGCCGGCGGCGAGGTGCGCATCCGGTCGAGCAGAACCTGGGTTCCGCTGTCGAAATAGTTCTGCAAATCGGAACTGACGCGCCGCGTCGCCTCGCTGACGGCAAGCTCGCCCGCATAATTGCGGCTGACCGAGGCGAGGACGAGCTTGGCCTCGACATCGGCGACATCGTTCGGATCGAGCACCGCGTCCGGGCCAACCTCCTTGGCGGGACGCGGGCGCAGCAGGCGGCGCACCTGGCCGGGCAGATTGTCGATTTCGGCCAGCAGCAGCTTGGCGACCTCGGCGCGCGAGGCGGCAAGCTGGCGCGCCCAGGGCGAATCGCCGGAAAGATCCACCTCGGTGCGCAGCGTGCGCGCACTGTCGTGGATCTCCTTGAGCAGGATCGCGACCTCGGCGCTGTTCGCGGTCTTGAGGCTGCCGCGCAGGGTCGCGATCATGCGATCGATGTCGGTCAGCACGATGTCGACCGCGACCGAATAGGACGTTTCGGCGATCCGCGCTGCCGAATCGCTCTCGGCCGCCCGAATGGCCAGGCGGACCAATTGCCACGGCGCGACGAGGCGGCTCATCACGATGATCAGCGCATAAAGGAAGATGTCCTTGTGGCGCCCGATCGGGGATTCGAGCAAGCCCATCACATTGTCGCGCTGCTCGTCGGCGAGGTTGGCGATCGTTTGCGGCAGCCGCGTACCAATCACCGCCAGCGCGTCGCGCGCCCGCATGATCGAGGCGACCTCGCGCACGTCCTCGAGGGCGAACGGCGTGCCGACCTGCACCGAAATGCGGCGGCGCAATTTGTCATCGGTCTTGGCGTTGACCAGCACCTCGCGCAGCCGGTGCTCGACCAGGTCCTGGAACGCGCGCGCGACCTGGTCGGCGCCATCCTTCTGGTTGGCGGCGAGCAGCATGTTGATCTGATCCGTGTAGGTCTTGGCCTCCTGCGGCATCAGATCGCGGCAAATCCATTCCCAGACCGGCTCGAGATTCGCGCGCGCGATGCGCCCGCGATGCTTGCGCTCGGGGGAATCGTCGACCAAAAACGGCTCGAGCGGCGCAAAGAACAGCCGCTGGGCGTTGCCGACGCGCGGCGTCTTGCGCCCGTTGTTGCGCGCTTCGCTGCGCAGCTCGTCGAGGATGAACGAGGCGCCCGGCGGGTCTTCGCCACGCAGCATCGCGCGCTCGAGCTCCGTCGCCAGCAGCGTTCGCGCCGCAGGCTTCAGCTCGCGCAGAAACTCTCGCAATCGCTCGATGGGCAGCCCTTCGGCCATCCCTACACCCGGACTAAAGATTTACCTTTGGATAGAGTTAGCTGCCGGGCGTTAAGAACCGGTTGAGGAACCGAGTGCCGATCAGCTGACCGGCGCCCAGGTGGCGTCCGGATTGCGGCACGCCGTCGTGCGGGCCGTCTGCGGGCGGCCGTCGATGTAGATCGAGTGCGTATAATCACGGCATCGGATGCCGCGGATTTCGTAGTCGACGCCGGGAACGACCGTTCCGTGACGTCCGGCGCTGCCGCGCCAGCCGACCGGCTCACCCGGTTCGCCTCGTTCCAGCGCCTGCTTTTCGGCGGCCGCGGCACGCTTTCGGTCGCGCTCATCGAGGCTGGCGCCCACCGGCCCGCTCAGGATACCGCCCGTCGCCGCGCCACCGACGGATCCGGTCACGCCGCTCGATGCCGAACCGGTCGGCGCGGTGCTGAACAGGCTGCTGGTGAACGCCGCGAGCGAAGTGCCTTCCACTTGGCGCGCGCCCCCGGCGCCCGGGTCGGCAGCGCAGCCGGCAAGCGTCAAGGCGACCAGCGCTACGGTGAGCCGCGCTCCCGGCATCGGCAAAAGGGTCCTCTGGCGATCGACCCGGAGCCGGGCCACGAACCAAGTTCTACAGTGCGGCCGGGTCGGGGCAAAGAGGGATCGTGCGCTTGTCCGATCACGCTGCCGGGAGGACCAGTTCGGCCCGCAGGCCCCCGATCGGGGCCGTACCAAGCGTCAGCGCGCCGCCGTAAAGCGCCGCCAGATCAACCACGATCGAAAGGCCGAGGCCGGAACCGGGCTTGGTTTCGTCGAGCCGGTCGCCGCGCCGCGCGACCCGTTCGCGCTCCGAAGGGGTCAGGCCCGGGCCGTCGTCATCCACCACGACGCGCAGCGTCGACCCCGCGGTGAAGCTTTCGCCGCGCTCGGACAAGACCTCGACGGCGACGCGCGACTGCGCCCACTTGCAGGCATTGTCGACCAGATTGCCGACCATCTCCTCGAGGTCGGGACGCTCGCCGCGAAAGCGCGTGTCGCGCGGCGTCTCGATGTCGATCGCGATGCCGCGGTCGCGGTGGATCTTCTCCATGCTGCGCGCCAGCGCGGTGACGACCGGAGACACCTCCGTGACGGTGCCGACCACATTGGCGCGGGCCGCGATGCGGGCGCGTTCCAGATGGCGCTGCACCTGATCGCGCATCACGTTGGCCTGCTCGCGCACCTTGACGGCGAGCGGCTCGTCGCCGCGCGCCTCGTTCATCATCACCGACAGCGGCGTCTTGAGCGCATGCGCCAGATTGCCCACATGGGTGCGCGCGCGCTCGACGATCTCGCGGTTCGCATCGAGCAGCGCATTGGTCTCGCGCGCCAGCGGCGCGATCTCCTCGGGAAAGCTGCCCTGGAGGCGCTCGGCGCTTCCCGAGCGGATCGCTGCGAGGCTGTCCGAGATGCGCTTGAGCGGCGCAAGGCCGAAGCGCACCTGGAACATCGTGGTCAGCAGCAGCACGACCGCGAGCACGCCGAGCGTGACCAGGATGGCGCGGTCGAAGGATTGGGTCTCTTCGTCGATTTCCAGCGCATCGCCCGCGACCGCGACCAGATAACGTCCATCGTCGCCGAGATCGACCGTCCGTTCGACCAGCCGCAAGCGCTGATCCTCCGGACCGGACACAAAGCGCTTGCGCGTGCCGTCGGCCGAGGTCGGCACGTTCTGGTCTTCCAGATGCGGCAGGCCGGCGTCCCACAGCGAGCGCGAGGAGCGCACGTCGGGTTTCGGCGCATTGAGCCGCGTCACCTGCCAGTACCAGCCGGACAGCGGCAGCTCGAACAGCGGCTCGCCGAGCGACTGGGTGAATTTCTCGCCCTCGTCGGGGGCCGCGACGTCGGCCACCAGCGTTTTCAGATAAACGCCGAGGCGGCGGTCGAACGAGCGCTCGACGCCGTCGCGGTAGA
>JBBWZU010000601.1:0-6173 GCA_039649225.1 Hyphomicrobiales bacterium
CCCGCCGCGAAGGCGCCCAACTGGCTAAAGCCCGAGGTCAGCGCGGTCAGCTTCGATCCGCCCGCCACCGTGTCGAGGTTGAGGTTGAAGACCATATGCCGTCGTGTTTCTTCGGCAAGTCCCGCCAGCCATACCTTTGATCCGGTCAGCGCCCATTCCTCCGCGCTGAACAAGCACACGGTCAGGCCGCGCGGCAGTGTCGAGCAGTAGGGCGCCACCCGCCGCGCCAGCGATAGCGCGAGCGCCACACCGGTCGCATTGTCGAGCGCGCTCTCCCCCGCCGCGTGACCGTCGATATGCGCGGACAGCACGACGCGATCGGGGCCGGCGCCCGGCAGATCGAGGATCAGGGTTTCGGTCTTTGCGTCAGCTAAGAATTTCGACGCGACGTGAAAACGCACCCGCGGCTCCGCCACGGCCGTCAGTCTCGCGGCGGCTTCCGCCGAGATGCCAAACCCTGGGATCCGGCGCAACACGCTGGTCAACCCGGCCGACCCACTGACCGCGCCGAGCCCCGGCTCAGTCGCGGCGATCAGGAATCCGTCGGCGCCGGCCGCAATTGCGGCATCCAGCTTCAGCCGGCGATGCATCGTATCGCTGCCGAACATATAGTCGTGCCGCACCAGCGCGGCGCGGCCTGCAAGGCGCGCGCCGACGCCACGAATGTCCTCGGGCGTGCCGCGGCCGCAGTCGACGACCTCCAGATCGAGTCCTTCGGCTGGCGTGTCGCCGCAGCACAGCAGCACATTGGCCTCGAGCGGTTCGCCGATGGGCAACAGCAGCACGCGCGCATCCGAGCAGGTCCAGCCGACATAGGGTGTCGGCTCGCGGCTGACACGATCGGGACCAATGACGGCCAGGCGCTTGGCCGCCCACTCGCGCGCCGCGATCTCGCCGGGCGTTCCGGTCAGCCGGCCGCCGAACCCACAGAGCGATAGAAAATCCGGCCAGAGCGCGGGATCGTCGGGAAGCGCGTCGGGCAGACCGTTCGGCATATTTCAGCTCTCCACCAGGAATGGCGCGATATAGGCGTGCAGCGCGTCGGCGAAGGCCTTGGCCAAAATGGTGACGTCACCGTGAGCCGGACTGAGCAGGCCGATCTCGTAAGTTGTGCGTGGCCGGAACGGCCGCTGGACCAGCCCATCGCCGATCGTCGCCGCCGTAATCGGATCGGCAAAACAAATTCCCGCGCCCGCCGCGACCATGTTCAAGGCGATCGGCGTGAATTCGCATTCCGCCACTACCCGGCAGACGGCCCCGGCCGCATCGAAGGCGCGCGCGACACCGGCCCAGCTCCAGCTTGAGCGCACCGTCGCGACGATGTCCTCGCCATCGAGCAGTTGCGGCGTCAGTTCGGCACGGTCCGCCAGACGATGCGAGCGCGGCAGCACCACGACGCGCGGAATGACATAGCGGCGCAGCACCAGTTCGCCGTTGGCGAATGGTGCCTCGGCAAGACCGAGATCGAACGCCGAGAGGCCGGCAAGCTCGCGGATTTCTTCCGAGCTGCGGGTGAGGAAGCGAAGCCGGACCTGCGGGCGCGCCTTGCGAAACTTCGCCGCGACCGCGGGAAGCCAGCATATCCCCGGCGCCGGACTGGTCGCGACCGTGAGCGTGCCGCGCTGGCCAGCCGAGATTTCGTCGGCCGCCCGGCCGAGCCGCTCGAACCCGTCGAGCAGATGACTTGCCTCCAAATGCAGCAGCCGTGCCTCCGGCGTCGCCACCAGGCGGCGCCCTTCCCGCCTGAACAGATCGAAGCCGAGCCGTTTCTCCAACTTCGCCAGCGAGCCGCTCACCGCCGGTTGCGATACCGCGAGCACGCGCGCAGCCGCCGTGACCGATCCCTGGTCGATCACGGCGCGGAAAATCTCGATTTGTCGTTGATCCATAAGTTCTGACTATGTTTTCGCGAACGGCATTGCAACGACGTTGTGAACACTCCAACAGCCAAGCGAATATCGTGCCGGAGCGCGGAATGATACATTTTTGGAAGTGGCATCACTATTGCTTATGATCCGTGGATGGCCAATCCCGCACCGATCTCCTCCGCCGCGCGCCTCCTCGTCGCCGAGGGCGTGGGCAAGCGCTTTGGCGACAACGTCGTGCTGCGCGGGGTCGATCTTGCGGTCGCCGAGCGCGAGGTGGTGTGCGTCATCGGGCCGAGCGGCTCCGGCAAAACGACGCTGCTGCGTTGCATGGCGCTGCTCGAAGCGCCGAGCGAAGGCCGCATCCTGATGGATGGCACGACGATCGCGACTCCGGCCGCGGCGGCCGCGACCCGCCGCGCGGCGCGCCAGGTGCGCGCCGAGATCGGAATGGTGTTTCAGCACTTTAATCTATGGCCGCACATGACGGTGCTCGAAAATTTGACCGAAGCGCCGATGCGCGTGCGCAAGCTCGCGCGCGCCGAGGCCGTCGCGCAGGCCGAAGCTCTGCTCGCCAAGGTCGGCCTCAGCGAACGGCGCGATGCCTATCCGAACCGCCTGTCGGGCGGCCAGCAGCAGCGGGTCGCGATCGCCCGCGCGCTCTGCATGGCGCCGCGCGTACTGCTGTTCGATGAGCCGACATCGGCCCTCGATCCCGAGCTGCGCCGCGAAGTGCTGCTGGTGATGCGGCAGCTCGCCCAGGAGGGAATGACCATGGTGGTGGTTACGCACGAAATGGGTTTCGCGCGGCGGGTCGCGGGCCGCGTGGTGTTCATGGATGCCGGTGAGATCGTCGAAGAGGCGGACCCCAAGATCTTCTTCACCGCGCCGGCGACAGAGCGGGCCAGGCGCTTCCTGGCGCAACTCGAAGACTAGGCAACTCGAAGATTGGGAGAGACTTCATGCGTTTCGTCAAAGCCATTCTGCTTGCGAGCCTCGGCATCGCGCTCTGTTCGGCGGCGCAGGCGCAGCAGACCCAGTCGCGGCTGTTCGAGATCACCAAGAGCCACAAGCTGCGCGTCTGCACGTTCACCGGCTATTACGCGATCTCGTTCCGCAATCCGCAGACCCAGAAACTGGAAGGCATCGATATCGACCTTGCGGGTTCGCTGGCAAAGAGCCTCGGCGCCGAACCCCAGTTCGTGGAAACCAATTTCGGAACCTTCATCGCGGACGTGCAAACCAACAAATGCGATGTCGCGATGTTCGGCATCGGCATCACGCTCAAGCGCGCGCAGGCGGTGGAGTTCACTCATCCCTATCTGCAGACCGGTATCTATGCGGTCGTGCGCAAAGGCGGAAACATCAAGACCTGGGACGACATCGACAAGGACGGCGTCTCCGTCGCGGTGACACTCGGCTCCTACATCGAGCCATTCATGAAATCCTATCTCAAGCGCGCCAAGGTCGTCTCGATCGCGCCACCCGCGACGCGCGAGCAGGAACTGATGGCCCGGCACGTCGACGCCGAGATCGTCGACTATCCGACCGCCCAGAAGGTCCAGGCCGATTTCGACTGGGCGCAGGCGATCGAACCGCCGACCAAGCTGCTGGCAACGCCCTTCGGCTATGCGGTCGCGCCGGGCGATCAGATCTGGCTCAACTATCTCAATCTGTTCGTCGACACCATCAAGCGTAACGGCGAGCTGCAGGAAGCCGCCCAGAAGAACAATCTCGGCCCCATCGTCGCCCCATGACACAATATACATTCAGGTGGGACGTCGTCGCGGCGAACCTTCCGTTCCTGCTCTCGGGCCTGTGGCTGACGCTCACGATCTCGGCGATCACACTGGTCGCCTCCGTGATTCTCGGCATGGTCGTGGCGCTGGCCGACATGTCGCGCTTCTGGCCGGTGCGGCTCGTCGGCCAGCTCTGGGGCGAGGTCATCCGCAACACGCCGATCCTGGTGCAACTGCTGTGGACCTACTATGTGCTGCCGATCGTATTCGGGATCGAGATCAACGCGTTCTTTGCCTCGATCATCGGCCTGTCGATCTATTCCTCGGCCTTCATCGCCGAGGTCTATCGCGCCGGCATCCAATCCGTGCCGAAGGGTCATCGCGAGGCCGCGCAGGTGCTCGGCCTCTCGCCGTTCGATGCATTTGCGCGCATCGTGATGCCGCAGGCGATCCGCACCATCCTGCCGCCGCTCGCCGCCAATTTCGTGCAGCTCATCAAATATTCATCGCTCGCCTCCGTCATCTCGGTCGGCGAAGTGACCCGGCGCGCGACCGAACTGTCATCGACGACGTTTCGTCCGCTCGAAATCTTCTCGTTCGTCGCCCTGATTTATCTCGCCATCTGCTGGCCGCTCGCGCAGGCCATCCGCATCTGGGAACGCCGCCTTGCCGCACGCTGACATCCGCTCGCAGCTCGCCGCCATCGATCGCGCGGCCGTCGTTAGTACGGCGCAGCGCCTGATCGCGGCCGCCTCCCCCAACCCGCCGGGCGACACCGCCGTTGTCGCGAAGGTCGCGGCCGATATTTTGCGCGAAACCATCCCCGGCATCGCGGTCGAGTTGTTCGACGTCGGCCACGGTATCGTCAACCTCGCGGCGCGCGTTCCTGGCAGAGCCGCCGGGCGCAGGATCATTCTCAACGGCCATCTCGACACGTATCCGGTGAACGAAAGCCTGCCATGGAGCGTCGATCCGCTCGGCGGGATCGTGCGTGACGGCCGCCTTTATGGGCGCGGCGCGGCCGACATGAAGGGCGGCATCGCAGCCTCGATGACGGCGCTGGCCGAACTCGCGAAGCACCGCCAGCACTGGGATGGCGAAGTCGTGCTGACGCTTGCGGGCGACGAAGAGTCGATGGGCGAGCTCGGCGCCCAATGGCTGCTCGAGAACGTGCCGCACGCAACCGGCGACGCCGTGATCATCGGCGACGCGGGTTCGCCGCTGGTGCTGCGCTTCGGCGAAAAAGGGTTCGTCTGGCTGGAGGTCGAGACGACCGGCAAGCCCTCGCACGGCGCGCACGTCCATCTCGGCATCAACGCGCTTGACCGGCTGCGCCGCGCGCTCGATGAATTGTCCAGCCTGTCGGCGCTGCCATTCATTGCGCCCGCCGCGGTGACGCACGCAATCGAGGCCGCAAAGCCGGTCTCCGAGCCGCTGAGCGGCGACGGTGAAGCGCGTGTCCTGAACAGCATCACTGTCAACGTCGGGTCAGTCGCCGGCGGGACGTCGATGAATCTCGTTCCGGCTTCGGCGCGCGCCGGCGTCGACATCCGTCTTCCCGCCGGCGTCACGATCGCCCAAATCGAGCAGGCGATTGGCGAAAAGCTCGGCGCGATCGAAGGGGTGCACTGGAACGCGCTGCGCCGCGTCGAGCCGAGCGTGACCGACCCGAGCTCCGAGATCGTCGCCGTCACGGCGCGTGCCGCGCAGGAGGTGCTGGGCCGGCCGCCCGCCATCAATATGCGGGTCGGCGGATCGGATGCGCGGATTTTCCGCCGGATCGGGATTCCGACGGTCGTCTACGGACCGACACCCTTCAACATGGGCGGTGCGGACGAGAACGTGCTGGTGGAGGAACTCGAGGCCGTGGCGCGGGTCCACGCACTCGCAGCGTTCGATATGCTGGTTCGATCCGGCTGAAATCGGCGACTGTGCTGCCCCCGCCAACAGCCAATCAAGCGCCGGCGAGCGATGTCGCAACCTTCGCGAACGTCGTGGCGAAACGTTCGATGACGTTCAGGTCGACCGTATCCGCTCCCCGATCGCTCGGATTGTGGAAGAGGTCGTTGCTCCCGATGATGGAGATATACCGCCCGCCCCCGCGATGGACGTTTTCCGCTTCGCCACGCGGCACCGCGCCGCGTGGGAGGCGCCGGTCGATCCGGAGCCCGGCGCGGGTCATCGCCTCTATCATCATCGATTCCATCTCGTCATCGGAAGCCTGCAAGTTGTTGGCGGGGCCCTGAGCCGCGCCGATATTGGCGCCGAGATGAATCCATGCTTTCGCGGCCGGCACGAGTCCCGGCCTGCGCACGATATAGTTATCGAGACCCAAGTGACCGAGTTCATGGCCGCTCGAGGCGACAAAGAGAACATCCCTGACAGGCTTGGCGTCGCGGGTTGCCCGCATGATCTCCAGCCAGCAGGCCAGACCGCCGCCGCGTTCGCTCGCGCACCACCACCACCCGCTGCGCGGCGTCATCACGACCAGAGGCGGAAGGCTTTTGTTTGCTCCTGAAACCAAAGTCGTGACGTTGAACGCCTGGGCCTGCGTCCGCTCGACATGGGC
>JBBWZU010000638.1:0-5236 GCA_039649225.1 Hyphomicrobiales bacterium
CGGTGATGAAGCGTAGCGCTTAATCGTAGGCCTTCGCTTTTTCAGCTAGGGCGGCGTGTCGTAGGCTCCCACATCATAGCGCGATCGCGAAGGAGTAGTGCCCATCTTCATCGACCGTGGCGCGCCACGGCTCGTCAGAGCGCGACCCGCTGGCACTCACGTCGCAGCATGCACGTTGCGAAATAGCTCAATGACCTTCCCAACGGAGCGTAGATCAGGCCCACGATCACTGATTGACTTTCTGGAAGCGGCACTCCCTTGCTCGCCCTCCCACAAGCTCGCTCGCCAGAGGACGGAGTTACATTGACCGTGATGGGGCCGATGGCGTACCCGGGAAAAGCTTGACCCGGAGCGCCCAGATTATTCGGCGTCACGCCGTGCGTCCGTAGCATGTGTTTTGATGATGCCTCGTGGAGGACCTATGACCGCATCCGCGATGCCAGCTGATCAGTTCTGGCAGATCATCGAGCGCGCCGCCGCCCGGTCCGACCATGATCCGGACGCTCATATGGAGGCTTTGCGGGTGGTGCTGCGCGAGCTTTCTCCCGAGGAAATCATATCGTTCGAGGTGGCCTTTCGCCGTTATCTTAACGAAGCATACACTTGGGATCTTTGGGGTGCGGCATACGTGGTCCATGGCGGCTGCTCTGATGACGGCTTCGAGTACTTCCGGCGCCGGCTCGTAGCGAGGGGACGCGACGTCTATGAGGCTGCGCTGGCCGATCCCGACAGCTTGGCGCAATTGGAGGTGCGGCCCGGTTCTGATGACGTATGGGAGTTCGAGCGGATCTATTACGTCGCGAATCATGTCTTCGAACAAAAGGGTGGTGAAGGCGACGTGCGCGACTATTCCGAGCCGGAAGCTGGATTGGGTGGATCTGGGCCTTCCGGCGACCCTTTCGAGGACGACGAGGAGCATCTGGCCAAGCGCTACCCGAAACTCTGGCGGCGATTCGGGGCCGAACCGCTTGGCTGATGGATTCATTGAGTTCTGGGCTGGGCTGGGCCGGATTTGCGAAGGATGGAGGGGCGGCTCACACAGTGGTCCGAACCCTCTCCTTTTGGCACGTCACCTTGATCCGGAAGTGCTCAAGATGCCCGATTGAAGGAAACCGGACCTTCCTGCGAAATCGGGAAGACCGCCGCCGACGAGGCGTAGCGCAAGATCGTAGGCCGTCGCGGACTTGCCAATTGGAGCGAGTGGCGGATTGCGGCATCAAAGCGCCACGGCGGAGCAGTAGTGCCCATATTCATCGACCGTGGCGCGCCACTGCACGATTTTGCGCGATATTGTTGCCGGGCGTCGGAAAATGACGCATCGAGCCGCCGGCAACCGTACGTGAATCTTGCTTGTCCGTCGCCTGGACCAGAAGCATCACTAATCCGCGAGCCCCAAGACAAACGCCAAAGCAATTCCGAGCCGAGCCATGTCTTGGTTGCCGAGGCGCCCGATCCTCTGCCCAATCCGTTCGCGTCTCACGGTGACCGGCTTGTCGGCTATCACCTGCGATTTGAGCCGCAATCCGTTTTCGGGGTTAGGCTCAATGGTGACGCGGAAATCCGGAGCATCGGCCAGATCGGAAGTTAACTGGCAGACTACCACTGAAGCATGGTTCTCCGGAAAGGCATCAGTCTGCACGATAACGGCGGGACGGGGCTTGCCATAGTCGCCGGCCGCCGCAACGGTCACCAGATCACCGCGTCGCATCTGCATCAAGCTCGGAGACCGATTCGATCCACTTCAACGCGTCGCGCTCGCGATCCAGGTCGAGGCCGGCGACCTGCTTCGCCACCCGTCGTCGCACCGCCCGCGAGCGCGGGTCGGCAACGACGAGACGCAACTCGCGCAGCCCCCGCGCGCGCCGCCGCTGCCGCATCATCTTCATCCTCTCGGCTGGCGCCGCCATGGGCTTTCTCCATTTGTAACGCGTGACAATGTAACGCGTTACAGATCGAAGCGCAAGGAGCGGGGGGCGAAGTCCCAAGCCAGGAGAGCGCCTCGGGCGAAGCCGACAAGGCGCAGCAAGCTCGGCTATTCTCTCGGGCTTTGGGCTGTGCCCCGCGCGCTTGGCCGCATTTGCCCGTAGCGCCACGGCGAAGAGTGCCCATCTTCATCGGCCGCGCCGCGCCAAATTGCCACCGTTCAGCACAAAACCGCGAACCCAATCGCTATGCGGGCTTGAGATCCTCCAGCAATGAAGCAGCGAGAGCTTCTTCAGCAATGGAGAGTCGATGTTGCTGCATGGCCGTCATCAACCCTTCGTCCCAGGATGCACGGGCAGTCCTGCCCGTGAGAGCCTGTCCAAGACCCGAGGCCCCGTTGACGGCGGCCTCGTAGTCGGCCGTGCCAAAGCGCCAGGATTGGGCGCCGTGCTCGCGCATGACGTGGTTGCCGATCCGCACTCCCGGCCAATCGAAATCGCCATGATAGCAAAGCTGCGCGCGCGCTTTAGCCAGCTGCGACAGCAAGCAACGCTGTGCCGCGGCGGGCATGCCGTCAGTACAGACCAACGGCGCGCAATGTGAGCCCCAGTGATCCGCCGCGATCGCAACCATGTTGGGATTCTCACAAACATAGACCTTGCGATTCGCCACGTCCCACGACGGTGGAGACCGCAACAGCGACCGCAGCGAAGCGTAAACTGGCTCTCCCGGCGACAGGCGGTGATTTCCCGCGCGCATGGGTAGATTCAGGAACAGTACGGGGCGCGCCAATTCATTGACCAGGACGCCGGCCTTGGCCCAGACGTCGCGGTCACGCTCCGCGCCGGCGCCCGGCTCTAGTTCGCCGTCTCCCGTTGGCTCGATATCGACGTTCTTATCGTTGTCGTCATCGATCCGAGCGATCAACTGACGCCAGACCGTCAGGACCAGCGTTGCCGTTGGCTCGCCACTGTCGAGCGCGTGGGCGTCGCCCAGCACGTCGGCCGCCAATTGCGAACGTGTTATGCCGTTCGCGGGCAGGCGTTGCAATATCGCTTCGACACGGCGACAGAGTTGGAGCGCTGCCGGTGGGCTCTGTCGTGCAAGGCGCTTGAGCAGCCCGATGCCCGCCGGAGCCCGCAGCAGTTCAATCAGTTCGTGGTGAGTGCAGCCGCCCAGCACGTCCGACCACATCGTTTGGAGCGCGAGACGCGTCGTGGCCAGATTCGCAATGGGGCCATCGAGCTGCTCGAGTGCGTCGCGCAGCGAAGTGGCAATGCCGGCGTTGTGAAACGCGGCATCGACGAGACGAACATCGACTTGCAAGGAACTGGCATAACGCAGCGGACGGCCGAGCAGCGAAGCCAATGCGGCATGTTCCTCTATGGTGAGCCTGCCGATACGAAAGCTTTCAACTACGGCCTCGAGTGGTGCGCGTTCGAAACGCCGACGTAGGCGCTTGCGCAGCAGCGCGAAATGTTCGCCGCCAAGCAAGCGTTGCAGACGTGGGTCGGTCGAGGAACTCATTTCGGCGCAAACCTGCGATCGGGATCGTCTTCGCGCGTTCTGGCGCGGCCATCCCAGGTCCAGCGCGAGACGAACACGGCATCGATACCTTCGCGTCGCTGCAATTGGCAGATGGCGACGCCGGGTAGTGCGGCGTAGCAGGCCCATTCGCGCTCGCTGGTGATGACGAAATCGAGATCAAACTCGCGGATCAGCCCCATGCAATGGGCGCGCGCCGTATCGTCGATGCCGGCGAAGGCTTCATCGAGCAGCATCAGCCGCGGCGCCAGGGGATAGCAGCCCTGGCTGTAGAAGCTGGCGACCGCGGCGAACAGCGGCACGGTAAGGCCGAGCGCCCGCTCTCCGCTGGAGGCCGGACCGGAGAGTTTGCGCCAGTGCCCGTCCTGCCAGCGCTCGACGCGAAAGCGGTGCCAGCGACGATAGTCCAGCGCGCGGGCGAGTTGCTCGATCAGGCTGCCGCCCGCGTCCTTTCCGGCGCTCGAATCGGCCCGCTCGCGCTCGGCGGCGATGCGCTGCTGCAACATCGCGCCGACCACTCTCCGGTCCTCCGCCGACCAAAGGTCCGCGCTGGTGTTGAGCAGGCGTTTGCGTGCTGCTTCGAGGCCGACTGGAGCGCCTTCTTCTTCGGCCAGCGGCTGCCATAGCAGACGATAGCGTACACCGGTTGTGGTTGGACGATTGTGTAGTTCCCTATTGATTGCATCACGCCGGGTTTCGGCGGCCTGTAGCAAGCGCTGCACCTCGGAAGCGATTTCGGCCTGCAGATGGTTCTCCAGCACGGTGCGCTCGTTCGCGGTGAGTAGCTCGCTGCGCTGGGCTATCTCCTCGGCGAGGCGCATGGCGAGGCGATCCGGGCGTTCAGGTCTATTTTGGTAAACGATGTGTGCAACTAATCCCCAGTCGTTCTGGTCAGCCTGCGCCCGGTGGCCAAGCGCGCTGAGGGCTGTTTGCAGCTCGGTCAAGTCTTCGCCGACCTGCTTTTGCACGCGCGCCCAGGCGTCTTCGTTGTCATCCAGCTTGGACAGCGCCTGTTCGGCGCGGCGGGCCAGGGTGAGCGCAGGATCAATCGTCCAGGGGATGCCCATGTCCGGCAACTCGGCCTGCGGTAGCGCCGCCGAGAGCAGGCCAGTGGCTGCGAAGTGCTGGAACTTCAAGATGGCTTCGGCGCGCGCGTCGCTGCGTTGCTGAAACATCGCGCTCGCGGTCGTGGCCTGCTCCGCCGCGACGGCCCGCGCCTCGCCGGCCTCGCGCAGGGCCTTGCCAGCGAGCTTCACGACATGATCGCCCGCTTCGACGGCGGCGCGGGCAACGGCCAATTGCCGCTGCAATTCCTCGACCTTGGCGCCAACAGTCTCGCGCAGCACGTTGAGCCGGGTCGAGGTCTCTTCCGCCTCGATCCGAGCCGTCGCAAACTGTTCCTCCTGCGCCTTCAAGTCATCACGCGCCTCGTTCTCCCGGATGCGTTGCCGCCGCAGGTCGGGTAGCGCCAGACGCACCTCATGGACCGCCTGTGTGAGCTGGAGCTGGGTATCCTGATAGCGGCTCAATGTCGTTTCGACGCCCGCCAAGTCGGCCGGCGACACCGGGAGGCGAAAGTCCGCGGCATCAGCAGCGAGCCGCTGCCGCGCCGCCTGCAAGACCTGCTCGCTCGCATGATATTGAGCAGCGGCTTCCGCCAATTGTTGGCGGGCGATCTCTGCCTCACGGGTGGCGGCGGCAGCCGCGAGATGCGCGTTGCGCAGAGTCTCGTCGAGCGGAGCCAGACGCCATTCCTCGGCGGCCTCAC
>JBBWZU010000640.1:0-31240 GCA_039649225.1 Hyphomicrobiales bacterium
TCACCTCGGCGGCAAGCGCGGCTTTGCGCGCATAAGCGCCCTTGTAGCCGGCGATATGGTCGGCAGTGCCGGGCTCATTGTCTTGGATGGAAATCTGCACGTGATCGAGCCCGGCATCGGAGAGCTTCACGAATGTTTCCTTGGTGATGCCGACCGCCGAAGTGATGAGATTGGTGTAGAGACCTGCGTCATGTGCCGCCTTGGTGATCTCGACGAGATCGCGCCGCGCAGCCGGCTCGCCGCCCGAGAGATGCACCTGCAATACGCCGAGCGCGGCCGCCTCGTTGAACACGCGCGCCCAGGTCGCGGTGTCGAGTTCGTCGGTGCGGCCTTCGAGCGCAATCGGATTGGAGCAATAGGGGCAGCCGAGCGGACAGCGATGCGTCAGCTCGGCGAGCAGGCCGAGCGGGCGCGGGGCGCGCTGTACGGTTGCGTCCATCTATAACTCTATCAGTTTCTTGTCTGCGAGGCCCGTCAGCATCGCCGACACGTCGGTCTCGATCCGCTCGCGTGGCGCATTGAACGTCTTCGCCAGATCATCAACGATCGCTGCGAACGTGGCCTCGCCGGTGCAGCGTTTGACGATCTCGGCGGCGATCGCGTCGGCCTTGAACACGCGCTCCGGTGCGAGCAGGACCCAGCCGCCCTGCGCCTCGTTGTGCGTCAACCGCACGCCGCGCGGGAGCCGCGGCTTGGCGTCAGCGGCGATCGTCTGCACGTCGGCCATCATTCACTCCTGCGGCACGAACGCGCCGGGCGGAATGTGCCCCGGCTCGACATACGCAAAGTGGAGTGCGTCGAGCATCGACCACAGCACGCCGCATTTGAACTCCAGCGCCGCCAGCACGGCGCGCTGATCAGCCGGCGTGCGCGCCTCGCGCTTGACATAGCCGAGCGCGAAATCGGAATCCTTCTTGGCCTGCGGCGGGCGCTTGGCGAAATAGCCGAGCGTCTCCGACGTGACAAACGGATAACCCTTGAGCATGCCTTCGACGCGCTCGCCAATGATTACCGGCGAGAACAGCTCGGTCAGCGACGAGGCGATCGCCTCAAGCAAGGTCTTTTCAGCGACAAAATGCACGTAGGCTTCCACGGCGAACTTTGTCCCCGGCAGCAGCCCGCGCAGCGAGATCACGTAGTCGCGGTCGAGCCCGAGTCCGTCGGTGAGCTTGAGCCAGCGCGCAATGCCGCCGTCGCCGTCGTGATCGCCGTCATGATCATGCAGGCGCGAGCGCCATTCGCGCCGGATCGCCGAATCGTCACAGCGCGCGATCAGGCTCGCATCCTTGATCGGGATCATCGCCTGATAATAGTAGCGATTGAGCGCCCAGGCCTGCACTTGGCCCTTGGTGCATTGGCCGCCATGCAGCAGCCCATGAAACGGATGCAGGCGATGATAGCGCTTCGCGCCGATGTCGCGCAGCTCGGCTTCCAACTCGTCGGGCGTCAACAGCTTCACAGGCGTATCTCCATTCCGTCCGCCGCCACGTCCCAGCCGGCGGCCTCGACCGTGCAGCGCTCGACCGAGCCCGCGATCAAAATCGGATTGGTATTGTTGATGTGGATGTAGACACGGCGTTTTCCAAGGCCGGACAACGCCGCGAGCGAGCCATCCGCGCCGTCGATCGGCATGTGACCCATGCGGCGGCCGGTCTTGGTGCCGGTTCCGGAGGTCAGCATCTCGTCATCGCGGAACAGCGTGCCGTCGAACAGGATCACATCTGCGCGCGCAAGGCGCTGTTTCAGCACTGGCGTCACATTGGCGGCGCCGGGCACGAAGCACAGCCGCGCATCGCCGGCCGTGATCTCGACGCCGACATTGGCGCCGGTTTCTTCGTCGGTCTTCGGCGTGCCTTGCTCCAGATAGAGCGGCACCTTGCCGGGCGCGATGAACAGCTCGGCCGCGATGCCGCCGGGCAGGGCGAAGGGCGTGCCGACCGGAGCGGCATTGCGCGGGACGATATCGGAGGCGAGCGCGTTGAACATTGGATTGTCGCCAAGCACACCAAGCGTCTCAGCCGTCGCGTAAATCGCAAACGGCTGACGCTCGCGCAGATTCAAAAGGCCGGCGGTCTGATCGATCTCGCCGCCGGTGAGCACGACAGCGCCGATCGGGCTCGTGCGCAAATCGCCGCGCGGATGCAACGCGGGCGTCGCGGCGAGCTGTGCGCGCAGATCAGGTGCTGCGTTGAACAGAGTCCAGCGCTCGCCGTCGGCTGAGACGGCGAGGCTGGCTTGTGTACGCGCGCAAACGCGCGGATCGCCGTCCCACGCGAGACGACAAACCACGCACCGGCAGTTCCACTGTGGATAACCTCCACCTGCCGCAGCACCAAGAATGATTGCGGTCAGGCGGCCCATGCGCCCCTCAGGCGGAGCGCGAGCCCGGTAGCCGGAAGCTCAGGATCAGAATTCGGCCGGAAGATAGCCGTTGATCTCGAGGCCGATGCAGATTTCAACAAGAGTCGGGGTGGTCCAGGCCATGATTTCCTCCAACTTTTTAGTGCCCGCCCAAAAGCAGCAGGTACCGGGAGGATAATCGAGGATTGGAGCGCGCGCAACCGCAAGCGCCGGCCTGCCACAACAATCTTTCGGCGCTCCGCGTTTGATAACCCATTGAGAAATTTGTGATTTCGTCCGTTCCGCCGGCCGCCACTGCTCCGGCCGAGGCCCGATTTTATGTCGCGGACGGTGCCGGAGGCTTCTCCAGCTGCCCGAGATCCGGCTCGCCGCAATTCTTCAGCATCGCGGCGCGCGCCTCGTCGCGTGCCGCCAGCATGGCGGTGAAATCCGTGCCGGCAGCCGGGATCGGCTGTTCGATCACGACGTCGATCTTGGTACGGCGCGGAAACCACTGATCGCCGCGCAACAGCGTGCGCACGCCGCGCAGCGTCCCCGGGATGATCGGAAGGCCGGCTTCCGCCGCAACCTTGAAGGCGCCCATGTAGAAACCAAGCAGGCCCGCGCGGCGCGTGAATGTCCCTTCGGGGAAGAACACGAACAGGCGGCCTTGCCGCGCCATGCCGGTCATGGCATCGGCGTCAGCAAGACTCGCCGCGGCATCGAAGCGTTCGACGAAGGCGACGCCGAGCCGGCGCATGAAGCTTCCGGCGAAGGCCTGTTCGGAAAATTCCTTCTTGGCGACGAAAGCCGGCTCACCCGGCAGCACAGACGCGATGACGATCGCGTCCATGTAACTGGTGTGATTGAAGAGAATGACGGCGTTGCCGCGCGGGATGTGTTCGAGGCCCGTGACATTGACCGGAATGCGCGCCAGCGCGAGCGCCGTGCGCGCGATCGCGCGCAGCGCCGACCAGCGCGCTGTCAGCGACGGCAGCACCATCACGGCAATGTAGGCGACGAGGAAGCCGAGGCCGATAACGAACCACCACCATGCGGCATAAAGAGTATCGCCAATGAGGCGCACGGAATTCGAGATGCTGCGCGAGATGCTCGACATTGCGAGCCGCGCGATCTGCCACCACACCCCGCTCTGCTTCACGTCGGTGCGGCCGGTCTCGTAGAGTTCTTTCGCCGATGAGCGCCGCACCTTGCCGCTTGAGGTCTTCGGCACGCCGCGCGGCGGCACCAGCACGATGTCGTCGGCGGCCGCGCCCGCGATTGCTGTCACGGCCTCATGCGCCTTGGCGATCAGCGCGGCGCGCGCTTGCGGATCGGTCTCTTTCGTTTCCGCCATCACGATCAGGCGCTCGGTGCCGTTTTCCGGGTCCGGCGAGCCGAACGCCGCGACGCCGCCCTTGCGGATTCCCGCAATGGCGGACAGCGCCTCCTCGATCTCCTGCGGGTAGGTATTGCGCCCGCCGCGGATGATGATGTCCTTCACGCGGCCCGTGATGTAGATGTCGCCCGCCGCGATGTAGGCGCGATCGCCGCTCTTGACCCAGCCGTCGTGGAACAGCTCGCGCGTCTTTTCCTCGTTGCGGAAATAGCCTTTCGTGATCGAGGGACCGCGGAATTCCAGCATGCCCTCCTGACGCTCGCCGAGCTCGCGGCCGGCGCCATCGACGATGCGCACTTCGTTGTTCTCGATCGGGTGGCCGCAGGCGACCATCTCGATCGCATCAGCGTCGTCCGGGCCGGCTGGCTCGGCGGTGCCGCTGCGTGCCAGCGGCTCGCGCTTGATGCGGTCGATCAGCGGGCCGCGCCCGAACGGCGGGAAGCAAAGCCCGACGCAGTTCTCGGCCAAACCATAGCTTGGCGAGACGACGCCCTTATCCATGCCGTATTTCTGGAAGCGCGCATCGAAACGGCGCAGCGTCTGCGGCGAAATCGGCTCGGCGCCGTCGACGATGAAGCGCAAAGCCGAAAGGTCGAGCCCTTCGAGGTCCTTCTCGTCGATGCGGCTGGCGCAGAGTTCAAATGCGAAATTCGGCCCGCCCGAAAACGTCGCGCGGTATTTGTGCATGGTCCACAACCATGTGGCCGGACGCACCAGGAAGGCGATCGGCGACATCACGTAAAGCCGCGCGCCGAAATAGCAGGTACCGAGCCACGCGCCGATCAGCCCCATGTCGTGATAGAGCGGCAGCCAGCTCACGAATACGTCGGCCGAGCTTGCATCCATCGCGTGGCCCATCGAGCGCACGTTTTCGAGCAAGCCGCGATGCGTGAGCATCACACCCTTCGGGTCGCCAGTGCTCCCCGAGGTGTATTGCATCAGCCCCAGCGCCTCGGGATTATTTAGCGGCGGCAGCGGCATGGAGCTGCGTTCGGCGGACAGCGTCGCGACGGTTTCGACCGACTTGAGCGTATCGATCTGGCTGCGCAACAGCACCGCGAGTGCGCGGCCTTCCGGCACCGTGATGAGCGCGCGCGCACCGGCATTGCGCAGAATCACGATCTGGCGGCGCATGTGTTCTTCGAGTTGCGCCATGCGAGCGGGCGGATAGATCGGCACCGGCACCGCGCCCGCATAGAGGATGCCGAAAAACGACGTGAAAAAATCTGTCGAGGTGGGCAGCATCATGGCAATCCGGTCGCCCGGCACGATATCGCGGCTGATGAGGCCTTGCGCGACCGCGCGCGCGGCGGTTTGCAGGTCGCGATAGCTCATGGTGCCGAGCGCCACGTTTTCGTCCTGCAGCACCGTGACGTGCAGATGATCCGGATGGTTCTCGGCGTGCCAGTCGAGCATCTCGGTCAGCGTCTTTACGTGGTCCGGCTGGCCGATCAGCTCGGTCGCTGCATGGACCGCGACATCCGGTGCATGTGCGGTAAGCCCGCCCGGCGCGGCGTGCCCGACCGCGTTGAGCAGATCGCGCACCGACTCCATCTCGGCGACTTCGGTGACGGACAGCCGCACGCGGTACGCGCGCTCAATGCGCAGGATCAACTCGGTGCGCGCCAGGCTATCGATGCCGAGATCGCGATCGAGCCGGCTCGCCAGCGTCACATCGCCGCGCTTGAGGCGCTGGGGCGCAAGCTCGCGCACCAACTCGCGCACGAGACCGATCACATCATGCTCTTGCGAGCGCGTGTCCAAATCCATGAGAATCCATTACCCGGCCAACAGGCCGGTATCCTAGCGCATGGTGCCGAAAAGTGGGAACCGGTTTCGGGAAACCGCCATGCGCGGGTCTCAATCCCGCTGCCTGGCGGCTCTCATCAACTCAAGGCGTGCCTACGTCAAGGGGCCGCCCGGGAGGTCCGCGTCAGCGCCCCGCCGGTGCCAGCGCGTGGGCGGGCGCAATGTGGCTGGTCAACCGCCGCGCGACGTCGCGGCGTACGGAATTGAATTCCGGCGACGACACATCGCGCGGGCGCGGCAGGTCGATCGCGATGTCGTTTTCGATCCGTCCCGGCCCGGCACTCATGACCAGCACGCGGTCGGCCAGCAGCACGGCCTCTTCGACCGAATGGGTGACGAAGATGATGGTCACGCGTGTGCGCGCCCAGATCTGCAGTAGTTCTTGCTGCAGCTGTTCGCGCGTGAGTGCATCGAGCGCGCCGAACGGCTCGTCCATCAGCAGCACATTGGCGTTATTGGCGAGCACGCGCGCGATTGCGACGCGCTGCTTCATGCCGCCGGAGAGCTGGCTTGGATAGCGGTCGGCGAAGCGCTCAAGCCCGACCAGCCTGACAAACTCGCCGGCGATCTCCTCGACCTCGCGGCGCGGCAGTTGCCGCTGGCGCGGTCCAAAGCCGATATTCTGTTTCACCGTCATCCAGGGAAACAGCGCGTAGTCCTGAAACACCATGCCGCGGTCGCTGCCCGGGCAGGTGACCGGTTTGCGGTCGATCAGCACCTCGCCGGCCGTCGGCTCCTCGAATCCCGCGACGATGCGCAGCAGCGTCGACTTTCCGCACCCCGAAGCGCCGATCAGGCACACGAACTCGCCTTCCAGGATCGTAAGGTCGACGCGCGCCAACGCCTCGATCTCGTCGTCGTCTGCCATGAAGCGCTTGGTCACGCCACGGATCGCGAGGCGGGTCTGGGGAGGAAGCCTAGCCATGATGTTGCGGGCTCCAGCGCAAAAGCCGGTTCGAGATCATGACAATGATCCGGTCGGTCAGGAATCCGAGCGCCCCGATCACGATCATGCCGGTCACCACCAGATCGGTGCGCGAGAGCGTGCGGCCATCCATGATCACCGCGCCGAGACCGGTCGGCACGCCGGTCATCTCGCCGACCACGATCAGGATCCAGGCAAAGCCATGCGCAATGCGCAAGCCGTTGACGATCGCCGGCAGCGCGGCCGGAAACACCACCTGGCGGAACATCGCCGAGCCCGAGCAGCCGAGCATCGCGGCCGCCTCGAACAGCCGCGCATCGACCGAGCGCACGCCGAAGATCGTATTGAGCAGGATCGGATAGAAGGCGCCGAGAAACACGAGAAAGATCGCGGCGTTCGGTCCAAGGCCGAAGAAGATCATCGAGAGCGGCAGCCACGCGGTCACCGGGATTGGCCGCAGCAGGCTGATGGTCGGATCGAGCAGATGCCGCAGGAGCTTGATCCGGCCGATCATCAGGCCGAGCGGAATGCCGATGAGGGCGGCGAGAAAAAATCCCCCATAGACCCGCTGCATCGACTTGCCGATGTGGGTGAGGATCGTGGCGCTGAAGGCGTCGTCGTAAACGCCCCCGAACGCGAAGTCGTACATCATCACGCCGACTTGCCGCGGGCTCGGAATCAGCCTCGTACCGGTCTGGATGACCGCGAGATGCCAGAGAAACACCAAGAGGATCGGGAAACCGGCGCCGAGCGCAACCGCCTGCAGGGCCTCGAATGCGCGGCGCCGGCGGCGCGCGGCCGCCGGAGCTTGCGCCGGCTCGCCAAGCGCCGTGACGTTTTCGCTCAAGACGATCCCCGATCCATGCTGCTATTGCTGGAACTGCGTCGTCACGAACTGCTTAAGATCGATCTCCTGGCGGATCTGCTTGTTCTCGAACATCAGCTTCGCATAGGCGTTGGCGCGTTGCATGAACACGTCGTCGACCTTCCAGACAAGCTCGACATTCGGCACCGCGAGCTCGACCGATTTTTTCTGCTGGCCGAGCTTGGCCACCGCCATGTCGACGATCAGCGGCTGGTTCGCCATCGCGTATTCGACCGCCTTGCGGTGCATGTCGACGATCAGCTTGATGCGCTCGGGATGCTCCTTCACGGCCTTCTGGCTCGCGGACACGATCATGTTGAGCGGGCCGATCGGCGTCGAATACGGATACTCCACGAGCTTGCCGGTGCCATTTGCGAGGCTGATGCCGCCCGCTGGCTCCGCGCCCACATAGGCATCGACATCGCCGCGCGCGAGCGCGCCGGCCATGTCGCTGAACGACAGCCGGATCGGCTGAATGTCCTTGATCGTCATGCCCTCCATGCGCAGGCGTTCGAGGATGATCGCCTCCTGCGTCGAGCCGGGCCAGATCGCGACCTTCCGGCCTTTCAGATCCTTGATGGTCTTGATATCGGTGTTGGCGCCCGCCATGATCGCCATGCCGCCATTGTTGGCGCTGGCAACGATCATCACGGGCTCGCCCGCGGCGGCCCCAAGAATGAATGCCGCGATGCCGTGGATGCAGGCGTCCACCGTGCCGGTCAGCACGGCGTTTTTCCCGTCGGTCGGGCTCTCGAACGGGATCACCTCCACGGTGTATCCGGGCGGAACGAACTTCTCGTAGAAGTAGGCCGAAATCCCGTGGATCAGTTTCAGGGTCCCGATCTTGAGAACCTTGTCCTCGGCCTGTGCATTCGTCGCAAACACCAGCGCGAGCGCCGCGACTAAGACGGTTAGAAACGGGGTGCGCAGCCCGGGGATGCGGGAGGCGGGCATGGAAACTCCTGTGGTTCGGACACGCCCGGCGACATGCAAGAAACAGGCTAGCGCGGGTGCGGGTCCCCGCAAAAGTCACGCGGGATCGCCCCGGCGCCGCTAGTCCCTCAGCATGTCTGCGACCCGGATGACGCTGCCGCTCTTTGCCGATTCCACAATCGCCAAGGTGGCGGCGAGCGTGCGCGTGCCCTCCGCGACGTCGATGATCGGCGCCTCCTCGCCGCGGATCACGCGGGCGAAGTGATGAAGCTGGCGCGGGTAGGGGTCGGCGTGCCGCACCGGGAGCGTGCGCCGCGTCAGCGGGTCGGCCCAGCCGCCATCGGGCTTGTCGTAGGACCAGTGCTGCAATTGCGGGATCGCAAGGCTGCCCTTCGTGCCGGCGACCGTGAAGCAGTTTTCGATCTCGCTCGGCGTAATGGCGCTTTCGCGCGAAGCCGCTTCCCAGTTCCACGGGCTTGCGACCGCATCGCTGACGATGAAGGTGCCGAGCGCGCCGTTTGCGAAAGTGAGCACGGCGGCTGCCGTATCCTCGACGGGGAAGCCGCGCGCATTACTGGCGGCCGTAGCCTGCACGGTCTCGATCTCGCCGACCACCATCCGCAGGCAATCGATGTCGTGGATCGCGTTGATCAGGATCGGCCCGCCTCCCGCCTCGCGGCGCCAGGTGACATTATAGTAGTCGTCCGGTTTGCGATGCAGCCAGGTGCCGTTCGCGGCGGCGAGCTTGCCAAGTGCGCCGCTCGCAACGAAATCGCGCGCCGCCTGCATGATCGGATTGTGCCGGCGATGATGACCGGTGAGCATCGGTACCTTGGCGGCTTGCGCCGCGCGCACGATGGCGAGCGCATCGCTCAGCGTGTCGGCGACCGGCTTCTCGACGATCGCGGGAGTCTTTCGCGCGATGCAGGCAAGCGCGGTCGCGCGGTGCAGCACGTTCGGGTTCGCTATGACGACACCGTCGGGCTTTGCCTTGTCGAGCAGCGCCTCGATATCCTTGAAATACGCAAAGCCCTGCTCGCGCGCATAGGCCTCGGCCTGCGGCGCGGGGTCCGCGATGCCGGCAACTTCGAACGCCGGATCGTCTTTCAGAATGCCGAGATGTTTGCGGCCGATCAAGCCGGCGCCGACGACGGCGATGCGGGTCGGCGCCATTTCAGAACAGCCCTGTCGTCTGGCCGCCATCGACCGCGATGGCGGCGCCCTGGATGTGCCGGGCGCGCGCGCTGCACAGGAACAGCGCCAGCTCGGCGGTATCCTCCGGCTGACCGATGCGGCGCAGGCCGTCCTTCTGCATGGCCTGCTTGCGCGCCTCGTCGGAAGTGATGCCGCTTGACTGCGCGCGCTGTCGAAGCAGCGTCGTGACGCGATCGGTCTCGGTGAGTCCCGGATGGATGACGTTGACGTTGACGCCGTCCTTCTTGCCGAGACCGCTCAGTCCCTTGGAGAAATTCGCGCAGGCGGCGTTTACCGAGCCGCCGATCAGAAACAGCGGATCGGGCGTGCGCGCCGCGCCGCCGATGATGTTGACGACGTGACCTTCCGCGGATTTCAGCATCGGCCAGAACAGCCGGCACAGCCGCACGCAGGCATAATATTTCAGCGCGAAACCATCATGGAACGCGTCGTCAGGCAGCTCGAGGAAGTTGCCGCTGCGCGTTGCGCCTGCATTGTTGACCAGCACGTCGCAGCGGCCGAATTTGTCTTTCACGAACGCATGCAGCGCTTCGCAGACTGCAAGGTCTTTCAGGTCGCCCGCGAAGGTGAGGGGCTCGGGGCCGGTCTTGCCGATCGCATCCGCTGCCGCATCGAGATTGGCTTGCGATGATGCTGCAAGCACGGTCTGTGCGCCTTCGCACGCGAACGAAGCCGCAATTGCGCGCCCGATGCCGCGGCTTGCGCCCGTGACCACGACGACTTTGCTGGCAAATCCCCCCGGCATGTTTCCGTCCTTGCTTGCTCTATTAGGCGAACTTGTAGGGCAGTTCCACGATGATGCATAGTGATCGGCAAGACAGAACAGGGCGGAAGCATGAGTGAATTTTACGTCGCGGTCGGCGACACGACGTCATTCTCCAAGACCGTGAGCGAAAGCGATGTCTATCTGTTCGCCGGCATCTCGGGAGACCTCGCGCCGAACCACGTCAATAAGGCCTACATGGAGAAATCCGGTTACGGCCGCCTGATTGCGCATGGCGCCCTGCTGGTCGGCTTCATGTCGACGGCCTCGACCCAGATGGCGGTGCGTTCGCGCAGCGATACCAGCGTCACCGGCGTATCGCTCGGTTATGACCGCATGCGGTTTCTGGCGCCGGTGTTCTTCGGCGACACCATCACGGTGAGTTACACAATCGCGTCGATCGACCAAGAGAAGCTGCGCGCCAACGCCGACATCAAGATCACCAATCAAGATGGCGTGTTGGTTGCGGTGGCGACGCATTTGTTGAAGTGGGTGCGGAACCCTTAAGTGCGCTTCACGTCCGCCACCGCAAATCCCGCGATGCGTTTGTAGCTGTCGCTCAGCGCGCGCAACTCGTCCTGAGTGATGAAGTCGTCGAGATTGTCGAACGGCTTGTCGCCGGTCAGTTCCTCGACCTTGATGTTGATGAAATCCGGCGGATGCTCGCGGTTTGTACGCACCACCTTGCCGGTCGCCTCGCGCCGCGCCGCCTCATAGGCCTGCAGCGCGTCGCGCGGATCACCGCCCGCGGCCAGACATTCGGCCAGCACACGTGCGTCGATCACGGCCTGCGCCGAGCCGTTCGAGCCGCGCGGATACATCGGATGTGCGGCATCGCCCGCGAGCGTCACGCGGCCGAAGGTCCAGCGCGGCAGCGGGTCCTTGTCGACCATCGGATACTCGAAAATGAAATCCGATTTGCGGATCAGCGCGGCGACATCGAGCCAGTCGAAACGCCAGCTCTCGTAGACTGCAATGAAATCGGCCAGATCGCCCGGCTTGTTCCAGTCGTTCATCTCGATGGTGTCGCGCTTGAACTCGGTGGTCCAGTTGATGAGCTGGTTGCCCTCGCCATCGATATCATCGGCGATCGGATAGATCACGATCTTGCCGGTAAGGATCGAGCCGACGCGCAGATAGCTGCGCCCGGTGAGGATCGGCTTGTGCTTGGTCACGCCGCGCCAGGTATTGATGCCGGTGAACACGACGGCATCGCCGACGAGCTGCTTGCGGATCGTCGAGTTGACGCCGTCGGCGGCGATGACGGCGCGCGCCGCGACCGGTGGCAGCGTCTGCCCGGAGGTCGTTTCCCGAAACAGGACGCGTGCGCCGCTTTCGTCCTGCTCGACGCCGACGCACAACCGGTTGGTCACGACGTTATCTGGTCCGAGCCGCTTCAGCACCGCGCGATAGAGCGCAAGATGCAGCCGCCCGCGATGGATGCCGACTTCGGGATACTGATAGCCGGCCTTCTTGCCGCGCGGCTCCTTGTAGATGAGCTGGCCGAAGCGATTGAAGAAGCAGCTCTCGGCGTTCTCGATGCCGGCTTTGAGCAATTCATCGCCGAGACCCAGCGCCGTGAACTCGCGCATGCCATGCGGCAGCAGCGTGATGCCGACGCCGAGTTCTTTCAGTTCGGGCGCCGCCTCATAGACGCGGCAAGCGATTCCCCGCGCGTGCAGATTCAGCGCCAGCGTGAGGCCGCAGATCCCGCCGCCGACAATGGCTATGGTCATGGTTTCCTCTGTCATGCCGGGGCGCTGCTTTTCTCCTCTCTCCGCGCATGCGGAGAAGGGGGCGAGCGCGCTATAGCGCGCGACGCGGGTGAGGGGCAATTGCCGGCAACGCATGCCCGTCATCCGGTACATGGCCGCTAGCAGCGTGATGCCGACACCCGGCTCTTTGAGTGACGGTCGCTGTCGCCCTCGTGCTCGGCGCCGGCAATTTCGAGCTTGCGCTCGGTGGCTTTACGCTCGACGGCATCGGCACCGCGACATTCGGGTGCGTTATTCCGTATCACCTGCTGGATGGGCGCACGACGGTGACGCGGACGCCTTGAAGCCGGTGGCGGCCGCGCCGCGTTCGCGGCGTGTGTGAAAGCGCGGCGCCACGAGAGGTCCGCGACTCTCACCCCTTCGTGATCTTGTCGATCTCCGCCATATCCTCCGCGCTCAGCGCCCAGCCGGTCGCCTTCACGTTCGCCTCGATCTGTTCAGGCTTGGTGGCGCCCGCAATCACGCTGCCGACGGTCGGGCGTGCGGCGAGCCAGGAGAACGCTAGTTCTAGCAGCGTGCGGCCGCGTGCCTTCACGAAGGCATCGAGCTTTTCGACGATATCGAAATTGGCATCGGTGGTGAAGCGTCCGGTGAAAGCCGGCGTCGTGAGCCGCGAGCCGGCCGCAAGCGCGCCGCGACTGTGCTTGCCGGTGAGCAGACCGGAGGCGAGCGGGAAGTAAGGCAGCAGCCCGAGGCCATAACGCTCCATCATCGGCAGGTTTTCGGTATCGAGGCCGCGCTTGAGCAGGCTGTATTCGTCCTGCGCCGACACGAAGCCGTGCAGCCCATGATGCTTGGCGGCCCATTGCGCCTCGGTCATCTGCGCGGCGGTGAAATTCGAGCATCCGAAATAGCGTACCTTGCCGGCGCGCACGAGGTCGGTCAGCGTTTCCAGCGTTTCCTCGATCGGGGTCAGCGGATCGTGCCGGTGCACCTGGTAAAGATCGATCCACTCGGTCTTGAGCCGCCGCAGGCTCGCCTCGACCGCGCTCATGATGTAGCGGCGCGAAGCGCCGTTCTTCTCGCCCTCGTCCATTGGCAGGCCGAATTTGGTCGCCAGCACGATGTCCTTGCGCCGCTCGCCCAGCACCTGTCCGAGGACCGTTTCGGAGCCACCCTGGTTGCCATAGGCGTCCGCCGTGTCGAACAGCGTGATCCCGGCATCGATTGCCCGGTGGATCACCTTGGTCGAGCTTTCCAGGTCCATCCGGCCGCCGAAATTGTTGCAGCCGAGCCCGACCAGCGAGACCCGCAGGCCCGACTTGCCCAGATTGCGCAGTGTCATGTCCGCTCCCTAATTGTGCCGGGGCGGGACGCTCGCATGGGACGCCGGCGCCGCACAATCGTCCGCGCTGCATGCCACACTCGCGCTCGCGGCAAGGTTCTGCTAGTGCCAAAGGGCCGGTCCGGACGCGATCCAGGGTAACCCAACAACGAAGGTTGCGCCTGCCGACCCTGAGGGAAAAGAGGAATGCTGCATCCACTCCGCGCCGCGGCGCGGTTTATCGATCAGAAAATCGGTTGGAACCGGATCGGCCTGGTCCTCAGTCTCGTCATCATCGCGGCGGCCGCGACGGTGCTGTACCGCATGCTGCGCGGTATCCAGTTCGCCGAGGTGATGGTTGCGCTCAAGGCGACCGAAATTTCCGACGTGCTGCTGGCCGGCCTGTTCGTCGCGCTCGGATATTTCACCCTCACGTTCTATGACCTGTTTGCGCTGCGCGCGATCGGTGCGAATCACGTGCCCTATCGGGTGGCGGCTACCGCCGGCTTCACCAGCTATTCGATCGGGCACAATGTCGGGGCGAGCGTGTTCACCGGCGGCGCGGTGCGCTACCGGGTCTATTCGGCTTGGGGCCTGACGGCGATCGATGTCGCCAAGATCTGCTTCATCGCGGGGCTGACCTTCTGGCTCGGCAATGTCACCGTGCTTGGCCTCGGGATCGCCTACGAGCCGCAGGCGGCCAGCGCGATCGATCAACTGCCGCCCTGGATCAATCGCGTGATCGCGTTTCTGGCGCTCGGTGGCCTTGCCGCCTACGTCTCCTGGGTTTGGGTCAAGCCGCGCGTGATCGGGCGCGCCGACTGGGTGGTGACGCTGCCGGGGGGGCCGCTGACGCTGATCCAGATTGCGATCGGCATCGTCGACCTGTCGTTTTGCGCGCTTGCCATGTGGGTGTTGCTGCCCGACGACCCGCACATCGATTTCATCAAGCTGGCGGTCGTTTTCGTCTCGGCGACCCTGCTCGGCTTCGCCTCGAGTTCACCCGGCGGGCTTGGCGTATTCGACGCCGCGATGCTGGTCGCGCTGATCGAATTCGACAAGGAACATCTGGTGGCCGGACTGCTTCTGTTCCGGCTGCTATATTATGTCATACCGTTTGCGCTTTCATTGGTCATGCTCGGGATTCGCGAGTTGTGGCTTGGCGTCGCGCCCAGGCCGCACACCTGAAGGAAGAGCCGGAGGTCATGGCGAGCGAGCAATCCCAAGCGCTACGCCGTCTGACCCTGCCGATCGGCGGGCGGGCGGGTGCGCGCTGGGTTGGCGGTGCCGCCGCGGCTTTGTTCATCGGCTTTGCCGTGATCGGCATGCTGCCCGCCGCCTATGCGCTCGCCGCGCTTGCCCTCGTGCTGGTGGTGACGCTGCTTGCCGGGCGCGATCCGGTCAGCAACGCGGCGGCCTCCGTCGATAACTTCTCAACCCAGGGCGAGGAGCAACTGCTCGGCGCCGTGATTGCAAGCATGCCGGATGCTGCCATCGTGCTCGACGGCCACGGACGGGTGATCACCTTCAATGCGGCTGCCCGCACCATCGCGCCGGCGCTCGCGCGCGGCGCGCCGGCGTCGCTGGCCCTGCGGGTCCCGGAAGTCGTGGAAGCCATGCGCGATGCGCGCGCCAGCAATGAGCCGCGCAGCGCTGAGTTCTCGCAGCGCGTGCCCGTCGACCGCTGGTTCCTGGCGCATGTCCGCCCGTTTCCGGGTTCGGCGCCGGGTGTCGGGCTGATGCTGCTGGTGTTCCACGATCTGACTCCGCAGCACCGGGTCGAGGAGATGCGTGTCGACTTCGTCGCCAATGCGAGCCACGAATTGCGCACGCCGCTCGCTTCTCTGTCGGGCTTCATCGACACGCTGCAAGGCCCGGCGCGCGACGACGCTGCCGCGCGCGGTCGCTTCCTCGCAATCATGAAAACGCAAGCCGCCCGTATGGCGCGCCTGATCGACGACTTGCTGTCGCTCTCGCGCATCGAGCTGGTCGAGCATGTGCATCCCGATACGCCGGTCGATCTGACGCCGGTGCTGCGCCAGGTGGTCGACGGGCTGCAAACGCTGGCGCAGGACCGTGCCGTCGAGATCGCGATCACGCTGCCCACGGCGCCTGTGATCGTGCCGGGCAATCGCGACGAACTGACACGCGTGTTCGAAAATCTGATCGAGAATGCGCTGAAATACGGCGCAAGCGGCAAGCGTATCGAGGTCAATTTTGCAAATGCGGTCGCCGCCGACAGTGCGCCGGAAATCCTCGTGATGGTGCGCGACTACGGCCCCGGGATCGCCGCCGAACACATCCCGCGCCTGACGGAGCGCTTCTATCGCGTCGACGTCACGCAAAGCCGGGCCGAGGGCGGCACCGGTCTGGGCCTCGCTCTGGTCAAGCACATTCTCAACCGTCACCGCGGTCGGCTGATGATCGAGAGCGAGGCCGGCAAGGGCGCGGTGTTTACCGTAAGGCTCCCCCTCGTCCACAGACAGAGCGCCAGCGCGGCCTGATTATATCTTTGTTTTTCAATCGGTTAATCTGTCACACGCACGTCATCGAAGCTTCATACAACGATGACATGAGGCGCCTATCGCTCAACCCGGACGCGGAAAAGATCAACAAAACGTCCGTCATCCGCGCGCCAGCAGGCCTCGAACGAAAGCCAAGGATACGACGATCAGAAAGGACCATGCGTGAGCTGGGTCCGGGTGCGTCGTTCCGGCAAACATGGAGAAATCTCGTGAAATTAATCCCCACCCTCGCGGCGGCCGGTTTCGCCGCGGCTGTCCTGACCGCGCCGGCAAGCGCGGCGGATATTTCCGGCGCAGGTGCGACGTTCCCGTATCCGGTCTACGCCAAGTGGGCGGATACCTATAAGAAAGAGACCAATGTCGGCCTGAACTATCAGTCGATCGGTTCCGGCGGCGGCATCAAGCAGATCAAGGCCAAGACCGTTACGTTCGGCGCGAGCGATGCGCCGCTCAAGGGCGAGGAGCTCGAAAAGGACGGCCTGGTGCAGTTCCCGATGGTGATGGGCGGCATCGTGCCGGTCGTGAACCTTGAGGGCATCAAGCCGGGCGACCTCGTAGTCGACGGTGCGACGCTCGCGAAGATCTATCTCGGCGAGATCAAGAAGTGGAACGACCCGGCGATCGCCAAGCTCAATGCCAGCGCCAAGTTGCCGGATCAGGCGATCGTGATCGTCCATCGTTCGGATGGATCGGGCACCACCTTCAACTTCACCTACTACCTTTCCGAGGTGAACGCGGATTGGAAGTCCAAGGTCGGCACCAACACGGCGGTAGAATGGCCGGCCGGCATCGGCGCGAAAGGTAATGAAGGCGTCGCCAACAACGTCGCCAATACCAAGGGCTCGATCGGCTACGTCGAGTACGCCTATGCGCTGCAGAACAAGCTGACCTTCACCAAGATGGTCAACAAGGACGGCAAGACCGTCGCCCCGACCTCCACGGCGTTCCAGGCTGCGGCCGCGAATGCGAAGTGGGACTCGCAGCCGGGCTATGGCGTCATTCTGGCCAATCAGCCGGGCGCCGAATCCTGGCCGATGACTGCCGCAACCTGGATCCTGATCCATGCCAAGCCGCAGGATCCGGCTGCCGCGAGCGAAGCGCTGAAGTTCTTCTCCTGGGCCTACGACAAGGGTGCCAAGGCGGCCGAGGACCTCGACTACATCCCGATGCCCACCGCCGTGGTCTCCAGCGTGAAGAATACCTGGGCACGCGAGATCAAGGACGCGAGCGGCAAGCCGCTCTACGGCGTCGGTAACTAACGCCGCCACGGACCTGGAAAAGGCGCCGCGTCGCGTTTGGCGCCTTTTCCTCCGTCCACACCATTCGCGCCTCGATGACTTGCTCGTGCAAGAAAACTGGCAGCTTGATTGTACTCTTTCGCGCCGTGAGGGAGTCGGTCGATGCAGCCTGCCGGGAGATCCGCTGTGACTGACCTCGCGTTGCAGAGCAATAGCCTGAGCGTCTCCGAGGCCCCATCGCGCGCCAAGGTGTTGGTCCGGCTGCGCCGGAGCGACGATCTCTTCAGGATCCTGACGCGCAGCGCTGCACTTGCCGTCCTGGTGATCCTCGGCGGCGTGATCGTGTCGCTGATCCTCGGCTCGATCCCGGCCCTGAAGGCTTTTGGGCTCGAGTTCCCGTTTAGCCAGAGCTGGAACCCTGTAACCGAGAAATTCGGCGCACTGGCGCCGATCTACGGCACGCTCGTTACCTCGTTCATCGCGATGCTGATCGCGGTTCCGGTCGGCCTGATGGTGGCGTTCTTTCTCACCGAGCTTTGCCCGAAATGGCTGCGCCGTCCGATCGCGATCGCGATCGAATTGCTCGCTGGCATTCCGAGCATCATCTACGGCATCTGGGGCTTGTTCGTGTTCGCGCCCTTCATGCAGGAGTACGTCCAGCCGCTGCTGATCGGTGCGTTCGGCAATGTCCCGGTGCTCTCCTCGCTGTTCGCGGGCCCACCCTATGGCATCGGCGTGCTGACCTCGGCGCTCATCCTGGCGATCATGGTGCTGCCGTTCATCACGTCGATCTCGCGCGATGTGTTCGATGCCGTCCCGCCGGTACTGAAAGAAGCCGCCTACGGCCTTGGCTGCACCACCTGGGAGGTGTTTCATCGCGTCGTGCTTCCGTTCACCCGAGTGGGCGTGATCGGCGGCGTAATGCTCGGACTTGGGCGCGCGCTTGGCGAAACGATGGCGGTCACCTTCGTCATCGGCAACGCGCACAAGGTCTCGGCCTCGCTGCTCGCACCCGGTACGACGATCTCCGCGACCATCGCCAATGAGTTCACCGAAGCCGTGGGCGACCTCTATACCTCGTCGCTGATCGCGCTCGGCCTGATCCTGTTCGTCATCACGTTCATCGTGCTCGCGGCGGCGCGCCTGATGCTTGCGCGCATCGAAAAGAAAATCGGTTAGTCATGGCACACAGCATGGATCGCACGATCTACGCGGCCCGCCAGCGCAAGAACGCGGTGGCCAAGGGTCTTGCACTTGCGGCGACCGTCTTCGGCCTCGGCTGGCTCGTCCTTATCCTCGGCGTTCTCATCTGGAACGGCCTCGGCGGTCTTTCACTCGCGGTCTTCACCGAAATGACGCCCCCTCCCGGGCAGGCCGGCGGACTGCTCAACCCGATCGTCGGCAGCCTTGTCCTGACGATTCTTGCCGTCGTGATCGGCACGCCGATCGGCATTCTCGCCGGCACCTATCTGGCCGAGTATGGCAAGCACGAGAACATCTCCAGCGTCATCCGCTTCATCAACGACATTCTCCTGAGCGCGCCCTCGATCGTTGTCGGCCTGTTCATCTATGAGGTGATGGTCGCGCCGATGGGCCACTTCTCGGGTTACGCCGGCGCAGTCGCGCTCGCCGTCATCGTGATCCCGGTCGTCGTGCGCACGACGGAGGACATGCTGACGCTGGTGCCGAACGCATTGCGCGAAGCGGCCGCGTCGATTGGCCTGCCGCGCGCCCACATGGTGATCAGGATTGCCTATCGGGCTGCGCGGGCGGGCATTCTCACCGGTATCCTGCTCGCTGTGGCGCGCATCAGCGGCGAGACCGCGCCGCTGCTGTTCACCGCGCTCAACAACCAGTTCTGGAGCACCAACCTGAACGCGCCGGTCTCCAGCCTGCCGGTCGTCATTTTCCAGTTCGCGCTCTCGCCCTATGCCGACTGGCAGAAGCTGGCCTGGACCGGCGCGCTCATCATCACGGCCACCGTTCTCACGCTCAGCATCGTCGCGCGAGCGCTTGCGTCATCGGGAAAATCGTCATGAACGTTGCAACGTCACCCTCCGTCGCGGTCCCGAAGGCGACCCATGCGGCGGTCAGCACCGCAGGGCTTGAGGCGAAAGTCTCGGTCCGCAACATGGACTTCTTCTACGGCGAAAGCCGGGCGCTCAAGAGCATTAGTATCGAGCTCTATGCCGGCAAGGCGACTGCCTTCATCGGGCCGTCCGGTTGCGGCAAGTCGACGCTGCTGCGGGTGCTCAACCGCATGTATGATCTTTACCCCAATCAGCGCGCGACCGGCGAGGTGACCCTCGACGGTGAAAACATCCTGGCCCCCGGCAACGACCTCAATCTCCTGCGCGCGCGCATCGGCATGGTGTTCCAGAAGCCGACGCCGTTTCCGATGTCGATCTATGAGAACATCGCGTTCGGCATCAGACTGTACGAAAAGCTGCCTAGATCCGAACTCGAAGGCCGCGTCGAGCACTCGCTGCGTCGCGCGGCGCTGTGGGAAGAGGTCAAGGACAAGCTTGCGGCGAACGGGCTGAGCCTGTCCGGCGGCCAGCAGCAGCGGCTCTGTATCGCGCGCACCGTCGCGGTGAAGCCCGAGGTGATCCTGTTCGACGAGCCCTGCTCGGCGCTCGATCCGATCTCGACCGCCAAGATCGAGGAGCTGATCGACGAGCTGAAGACCGACTACACGATCGTGATTGTGACCCACAACATGCAGCAGGCGGCGCGTGTCTCGGATTTCACCGCCTTCATGTATCTTGGCGAGCTGATCGAGTTCGACTCAACCAGCAAGATGTTCACCGCCCCCGGCGATCGCCGCACCCAGGACTACATCACCGGGCGCTTCGGCTGATCATGCCACAGACAACACAACAATCCGGTGGATCACACGCCATGGAACAACACACCATCAAGGCCTTCGACACCGACCTGCAGGATATCGCTCGCATGGTCGCCGAAATGGGCGGCATGGCCGAGCGGCAGATCGCCGAGTCGGTCCAGGCGCTCGCCAAGCGCGACGCCAAGCTTGCCCAGCGCGTCGTCTCGCTCGATCCGGCCATAGACGCCTTGCAGCGCGAGGTCGAGGAGCGCGCGATCCTGACCATCGCGCGGCGCCAGCCGATGGCGGTGGACCTGCGCGAGATCGTCGCGGCGCTGCGCGTGTCGAACGATCTCGAGCGTATCGGCGACCTTGCCAAGAACATCGCCAAGCGCGTGATCGTGCTCGATACCGATTTCCTGCCGCACAAGGTGCTCCGCGGCGTCGAGCATATGACTGATCTCGTGCTCAGCCAGCTCAAGGATGTGCTGGATGCGTATGCGCGCCATGACCTCAACAAGGCGATGGCGGTCTGGCGCGGCGATGAGGAGATCGATGCGGTCAACAACTCGCTGTTCCGCGAACTCCTTACCTACATGATGGAAGACCCGCGCAATATCACGTTCTGCACGCATCTCTTGTTCTGCGCCAAGAATATCGAGCGGATGGGCGATCACGCCACCAACATCGCCGAGACCGTCTACTACATTGTCGAGGGACGCTCTCTCGCCGAAGAGCGGCCGAAGGGCGACAACACGTCGTCGGCGACTGTTCCGTTTCCGGCCTGACGCATGATCCGGAAAAGCGGATACCGGTTTTCGGAGAAGATCATGCGCCGACAAATGAAAGAGTGAAGCGCGATGAGCGCCCGCATCCTGATCATCGAGGACGAGGAGCCGCTAACGCTGCTCCTGCGCTACAATCTCGAAGCCGAAGGCTACGACGTCGACACGACGGCGCGTGGCGATGAGGCCGAAATCAAGCTCAAGGAAAGCGTGCCGGATCTTCTCGTGCTCGACTGGATGCTGCCGGGCATGTCGGGCATCGAGCTGTGCCGCCGCTTGCGCGCGCGGCCCGACACCGAGCGGCTACCGATCATCATGCTGACGGCGCGCGGTGAGGAAAGCGAGCGCGTGCGCGGGCTTGCCACCGGCGCCGACGATTACATCGTCAAGCCGTTCTCGGTGCCGGAGCTGCTCGCGCGTATCCGGTCTCTGCTGCGGCGTGCCCGCCCGGAAAGTGTCGCGACGATCCTCACCGCCGGCGACCTCGAGCTCGATCGCGAGAAGAAACGCGTCTCGCGCTCCGGCCGCGAGGTGCATCTCGGGCCGACCGAGTTCCGCCTGCTTGAATTCCTGATGCAGAGCCCCGGGCGCGTCTACACCCGCGAGCAACTCCTCGATGGCGTGTGGGGGCGCGATATCTATATCGATGAACGCACCGTCGACGTGCATGTCGGGCGGCTGCGCCGCGCGCTCAATCGCGGACGGGCCTCGGATCCGATCCGCACGGTACGCGGTGCGGGCTATTCGTTCGACGAACGGTTCGGCAAGGCGGCCTAACCGCTGTTGAGCTTGGCTTCGCTCGCAGCAGATCGAGAAAACAAAAAATGGGCGGCAGAACAATCTGCCGCCCTTTTTTTGCGTGACCGAGGACGGGTCAGCCGCGCTGCGGGCGCCGGTCGCGCCGCGCCGCCGGCGGCTGGTAGGCCACACGGCCGTGATAGCCGCAGTACGGCGTGCTCGTCGCGGTCTTGCCGCCGCAGAAGTAAAAGTCCGGCTGGCCGGGGTCGCCGATCGGCCAGTGGCACTTGTCGTCATTCAGCTGCAGCAGCGTGCAGCGCTGGCCGAGCGGAATAACGTTCTCGACCACCTCGGGTTCCGGCTCGGGATCGTAATCATACGAGGGCATCGCGGCGAGCGCGGTATTACCGCGCATCATCGGGCGCTGTGGCGCGCGGAACATCTGCGAGGCGGGGCGCGGCTTGCGTGGCCGCGGCATCGCCGAGGACGGCGCCTTGGCGCGTCCCGAGAGTCCGAGCCTGTGTACCTTGCCGATCACCGCATTGCGGGTGATGCCGCCGAGTTCGCCTGCAATCTGACTTGCCGACAGGCCGTCTCCCCAGAGCTTCTTGAGAAGCTCCACCCTTTCATCGGTCCAAGTCTGCAAATCGCTCCGCTTCTGGTCCAGAAACGTCATTGGCCTCTAGCTCCACTTCAGTTCGTGGCCGACGCCCCGTGCGGAATCCGAATCCTTCGTCCGGCGGGTACTTTACCGCCTTACGCACGCATCAACTTGAAGGAACGAACGCAGGGGACAACCGCCGCACGAGATGTCGTACCTGACTGTCATTTAACTACAATATGCCGTGACTCCTGCGCAAGAGTCGGTGTTTCCCTTATGTGTGACCTTTGGCTGTTTTCCCCAGCCAATGTCCCTGTCCTGGCAAATCGAAACGGCAAGCTTGTGGCGCAGATTCAAGTAAGTCCAAGTTGACAGTTCACACAACGCCAATAGAATATAGTGTCAAAGGTGCCGCCCGGCGAGGCGGCACATTTCATTTGTGGCCCAACGCAACGAGCTGTGCCGTGACAACTTCGCACCTGCTGCCGACATTCGCGCGCGTCGATCTCAGCTTCGACCACGGAGAGGGCGTATGGCTCACCGCGACCAATGGCGAGCGCTATCTCGACTTTACCTCAGGCGTTGCCGTCAACGCGCTTGGGCATGCGCACCCGAAGGTCGCGGACGCGATCGCCGCGCAGGCGCACAAGGCAATCCACGTCTCGAATCTCTTCCGCGTACCAGAGCAGGAGAAGCTTGCCGCGCGCTTGTGCGCAGCAAGCTTCGCGGACCTGGTTTTCTTTTGCAATTCGGGCGCCGAGGCGATGGAAGGCGCGATCAAGACCGCACGTAAATTCCATGCGGTGAACGGTGCGCCGGAGCGCTACCGCATCATCACCTTCGAGGGCGCCTTCCACGGCCGCACGCTTGCGACACTGGCGGCCGGCGGACAGAAGAAATATCTCGATGGCTTCGGCCCTGTGGTCGAGGGCTTCGACCAGGTGTCGTTCGGCGATCTTGAAGCTGTCAAGAAAGCCATCGGGCCGGAAACCGCCGCGATCCTCGCCGAACCGATCCAGGGTGAGGGCGGCGTGCGCGTGAACAGCAATGCATTTCTCAAGAGCCTGCGCGCGCTGTGTGATCAGCATGGCCTGCTGCTGATCTTCGATGAGGTGCAGACCGGTATGGGTCGCACCGGCGAGCTGTTCGCCTATCAGCGCACCGGCGTCGAGCCGGACGTGATGGCGCTCGCCAAGGCGCTTGGCGCGGGCTTTCCGGTCGGCGCCTTCCTGACAACCAAGGAAGCCGGTAAGGGCATGCTGCCGGGCACGCATGGCTCGACCTTCGGCGGCAACCCGCTCGCAATGGCGGCCGGCAATGCGACGCTCGACGTCATGCAGGAAGACGGCTTCCTGCACCACGTCCGCCAGACCGGCCTGCTGTTCAAGCAGCGTCTAGCCGAGATCAAGGATCGCTTCCCCGGCGTGGTTGCCGAGGTGCGCGGCGAAGGCCTGCTGCTCGGCGTGCGCTGCGTGGTGCCGAATGGGCAACTGGTCGATGCGCTGCGCGATGAGCACATGCTGGCGGTCGCCGCCGGCGACAATGTCGTGCGCCTCATTCCGCCGCTGATCATCACCGAAGCCGAGGTCGGCGAAGCGATGGGCATGCTGGAACGCGCCTGCGCGCGTCTTGCGTCGGCGCCGAAGCCCGCATTGCAGGGAGCGGCCGGGTGAGCGCTGCGCTGCGCCATTTTCTCGATCTGACCGACATCCCCGTCGCTGACCTGCGCGGGATGATCGATCAGAGTCGCGCCATGAAGGATCAGGTCAAGCGCGATCGCGCGGCCGCCGCCAAGCCGCTCGCCGGCAAGACGCTGGCGATGATCTTCGACAAGCCCTCGACCCGCACGCGCGTCTCCTTCGATGTCGCGATGCGCCAGCTTGGCGGCGATGTCGTGATGCTGACCGGCACCGAGATGCAGCTTGGCCGCGGCGAGACCATCGCCGACACCGCGCGCGTGCTCTCGCGCTATGTCGATGCGATCATGATCCGCATCCTCAACCATGACTCCTTGGTCGAGCTTGCGCAGCATGCGACGGTTCCTGTGATCAATGGCCTGACACGGCTCTCGCATCCCTGTCAGGTGATGGCCGACGTGCTGACCTTCGAGGAGCGCAAGGGTCCGATCAAAGGTCATACGGTCGCCTGGACCGGGGACGCCAATAACGTGCTGTCTTCGTGGATGCATGCGGCCAAGAGCTTCGATTTTCGCTTGAACGTCGCGATCCCGCCGGAGCTCAAGCTCGATCGCTCGATTGCCAATTGGGTAAAGCAGGCCGGCGCCGCGATCGACCTCGGACATGATGCCGAGAAGGCCGTCGAAGGCGCGGACTGCGTCGTGACCGACACCTGGGTGTCGATGGGCGACAAGGACGGCGAGCGCCGTCACAATCTGCTCCAGCCTTATCAGGTCAACCGCCGGCTGATGGCGCAGGCAAAACCAGATGCCATCTTTATGCACTGCCTGCCGGCGCATCGCGGCGACGAGGTCACCGACGAGGTGATCGACGGCCCGCAGTCGGTGGTATTTGACGAGGCCGAGAACCGCCTGCATGCCCAAAAAGGCATCCTGGCCTGGTGTCTGGCGGCGCGCTGATCGCTGACGGTGGAACAAGCTGTCCGAATTAGGGGCTCGCAATTTTCGGTCCAGCGTCTAAATACGGAACCATGCCAAGCCCTCATCTCGCCATCCCGACCCGCGCCCCCGCGGAGGTCTCGGCCGACGACACTGTGCTGCCGTTCGAGGTGCCCGCCCTCGATCTGCGCGGCCGCTTGGTGCGTCTTGGTCCCGCGGTCGACGCGATCCTGGAGAGCCACGACTATCCTCAGCCGGTCGCCAAGCTGCTGGGCGAAGCGATCGTGCTCGGCGTGCTGCTCGGTTCGGCGCTGAAGTTCGAAGGCCGCTTCATCCTGCAGACGCAGACCGACGGTCCGGTGCGCATGCTGGTGGTCGACTTCATGGCGCCGGACAAGGTGCGCGCCTGCGCGCGCTTCGACAAAAGCCGCGTTGCCGCGGCGATCGCGGCCGGGACGACCGACGCCGGCATGATGCTCGGACGCGGTCATCTGGCGATGACGATCGATCAGGGCGGTGACATGAACCGCTATCAGGGGCTGGTCGCGCTCGAGGGCGGCACTCTGGAAGATGCTGCGCACGAGTATTTCCTGCGTTCCGAGCAGATCCCAACGCGCGTACGCCTTGCGGTCGCCGAGGAATTTCGTGCCGCAGCCGGCGGCCTCAGTCACACTTGGCGCGCCGGTGGTCTGCTGTTGCAGTTCGTTCCGCGCGCGCCGGAGCGGGCGCGCGTTCCGGACTTGCATCCCGGCGATGCGCCCGAGGGCATGACGCCGCATGTGGTGCCGGAGGACGATGCCTGGGTCGAGGGCCGCTCGCTGGTCGAAACTGTCGAGGACGTTGAACTGATCGATCCGGCGCTGTCGTCCGAGCGGCTGCTCTATCGGCTGTTCCACGAGCGCGGCGTGCGGGTGTTCGACAGCTTAGCCTTGCAGGCGAAGTGCTCTTGTTCGCGCGATAGCGTCGAGGCGATGCTGCGTTCGTTCTCGCAGGACGACCGCGACCACATGGTGGAAAACGGCGCGATCTCGGTAACCTGCGAGTTCTGCAGCGAGACCTACGTGTTCGATCCGGCCGCGGTCGGAGACAAATAGGCGCGGCGTCGCCACTGACGCGGCACCGCCTGCGAGCGCGCCTCCGCGCTTCAACCAGCCGGCGGATTGGTTCGGCGCAGCGTCGTCACCCAGATGACGCGCGCGACCTGCTGCGTCGGGTTGTCGAACATGTGCGGCACGATGCTCGGGAAGCGGAAGCTGTCGCCTGCCTCCAGCAGATGCGCCTCGTGGTCGAGCCACAGCCGCAGGCTGCCCGACAGGATGTAGCCCGCCTTTTCCCCTGTGTGCTGGAAGAAGTCGGTGCCGGACGAGCCGCCGGGGTTGAGCGTCAGCTCATAGAGCTCGAGCTCGCCTTTCTCGGCCGGCGTGAGCGCCTCCTTGACGACGCCACTGGCGGTGAGCCGAAGCAGCCGCCGATCGTTCTTGCGCACGATGTAGCGCTGCGGTTCGCCGGCGTTGCTCGCTTCGAAAAAATAAGAGATCGGCACGTCGAGCGCGATGCTGAGGAGCCGCAGCGTACGCACCGAAGGCATGGCGAGCGCGCGCTCGAGCTGGCTGATCATGCCGGTGGATAGCCCAGTACGCTTGGCTACGTCCTGGATGGAAAGGCCCGCGCGCTGCCGCAGCAGCCGCACCGTCTCGCCGAGGCGCCGGTCACCGGCTTCTTCGCTTTCGATTTTTTCTGCGTTCTTCGGCGCGCCCGCGCTGCTCCGGTCTGCCATGTCGCTCTCCCATGTCGTTCATGCGGACCGTCCTGTCCCCTCGCGAAGGACATGGAGAACACCACCCTTGAACGTACCGAACCCACTGTCGTCGGTGGCGTTGACAGTTTCATTTAGTCGTGTTGAAGTTTGTGTCAACTAATTCAGAATGGCTGAAGACATCACGCTCTTGCCTCGCTGTCAGGTCGTTTCGATCCTGGCTGCCCGTGGGCAGGTGGCTATGCCGCATGCGCAACGATGGAACGGAATCATGTCCGACGAGACTGGCAAATTCGGTGTTTCCGCGTGGCGCGGATCCGTCTCCGGCGCGCCAAGCCGGCGCACCGTGATGGCCCTTGCGGCGGGTGCCGCGGCGGGGCTGGCCGTTCCGGCTGCTGCATTTGCACAGACCGCGCGCCCGACCAATCCCCCCGGCACGCCCCGCGGGCAAGTGATCGTCGGCTTGTCGCAGGAGCCCACCGTCTTTCATCCCCTCATGCCGGGCATCGAAGTCGAGCAAGGGGTCTGGTGGCAGCTCTTCTCGACGCTTTGGTTCGTCGATCCCGATGGCCGCTTCGTGCCCGATCTTGCCCGCGAGGTTCCGACGCTCGAGAACGGCGGACTATCGGCCGACGGCCTGACCTGGAAGATCAAGCTGCGCACGGACGCAAAGTGGCACGATGGCACCGCGTTCTCGGCCGAGGACGTGAAGTTCTCACTCGACCTGATCAATGACACCAATTTCCGGGCGCGCAATCGCGTCGGCCACAGCCTGGTCAAGGACATCAAGGTCGTCGCACCGGACGAGATCCATTGGCGCATGGAGTCGCCCTATTCGCCCTATATGTCGATCCTGTCGCTCACCTCGATGGTGCCGAAGCACATCCTGGAGAAGGTATCGGACCCGAACAGCTCGCCGTTCCACAACGCGCCCGTCGGAACCGGGCCGTTCCGCTGGGGGACACGGGTGCCGGGCGACCACATCCTGCTCCACGCCCATACCGGCTATCACCTCAAGGGGCCTTATCTGGAGCGCATCGTCTTCAAATATATCCCGGATTTGACGGTTCTCTACACGCAGTTCCGGACCGGACAGGTGGACTATACGGGCATCCAGGGCATCCTGCCGAACTTCGTGCAGGAGGCGAAGACCCTGCGCGGCCGCAATATTTTCGTATCCTCGACCGCCTCGGTGGAGCACATTGCGCCGAACCTGGATTTCGGGCCATTCGCCGACCGGACGGTACGCGAGGCGCTCTATCTCGCGATCAACAAGCAAGCGCTCATCGACAAGCTCAACTACGGCCTGCCGACACAGACCGAGAGCTTCGTGCCGCAACAGGCCTGGTCATTCCAGCAGGGCCTGCCGCAACACAGCTACGATCCGGCGAAAGCCAATGCGCTGCTCGATGCGGCTGGATGGGTCCGTGGTGCAGGCGGCATCCGCGAGAAGAGCGGCGTGAAACTCGAATTCACCAATTCGACCACGTCCGGCAATGCCGTGCGCGAGCAGACGCAACAGCTGCTGATACAGGACTGGCGCTCGATCGGTGCCGCGATGCGCGTAAACAACATGCCGGCTGCCGTCATCTGGGGCGAGTTCTGGCAGCAGTCCAAGTTCAACTCGGTCATCGTGGGGGTCAACTTCATGCTCGGCAGCGACCCGGACGTGACACCGCGCTTTGGCTCGGGCGCCATTCCGGCCAAAGGCGGGCGTGGCTACAACACCTACCAGTACCAGAGCCCGGACGCCGACCGGCTGCTCGCCGCGGGCGCCAAGCAGTTCGATCTCACACAGCGCAAGGCGATCTATGGCGACCTTCAGCAGCTGATCCGCAACGACCTTGCCATCCTGCCGCTGTTCCAGGGCTTCATCGCGGAAGGCATCAAGGACGGGCTGCAGGGCTTCCGGCCGAACATCAACACCTCGTCCAACTGCTGGAACGCGCGCGAATGGTACTGGGCCTGAGTAGTCCGGCTAGGTGGGCGGCCTGACATGGCCCGGTACATCGCCAATCGCTTGATGCAGGCGATGCTGCTGCTGCTCATCGTCTCGGCGCTCGGCTTCGCGATTCTTCACTTGGCGCCCGGCGGGCCGCTGTCGCAATTCGCCGTCTCCTCGCAAATGACGGCGGAGGACCTCGATCGCATCACCAAGCAGCTCGGTCTCGATCGTCCACTGCCGATCCAATATCTCGACTGGTTCGGCCGCATGCTTCGGGGTGACTGGGGCCAATCCTACCGCGACGGCGACGCGGTGCTTTCCGTCATCGGCTCGCATCTCGCCGCCACGCTCGAGCTGATGGTGACCGCGAGCATCATTGCCATTCTGCTTGGCTGCTGGATCGGCGTGCTTGGCGCCCTGCGCCGCTATTCGTTGTTCGACCAGCTGGCGACTGTCGGTGCCATGATGGCCCTTTCCATTCCGACCTTCTGGTTCGGGTTGGTCGCCATCTATCTTTTTTCCGTGACGCTCGGCTGGCTGCCGTCCGGCAACCGCGAGACGATCGGTAACGGTTCCCTGCCCGACCTGCTGCACCATCTCGTCGCGCCCGCTCTGGTGCTGGCGCTGGTGGAGACTGCCATGTGGGCGCGCTTCATGCGCTCCTCGATGCTCGACGTCATCAACCAGGACTATATCCGCACCGCGCGCGCCAAAGGTTTGCCGGAATGGCGCATCGTAACGCTGCATGCCTTGCGCAACGCTTTGCTGCCGATGATCACCGTCGCGGGCCTGCAGTTTCCAACGCTGCTCGGCGGCGCGCTGGTCACCGAGACGGTGTTCACCTGGCCCGGAATGGGCAGGCTGTTTCTCGATTCCATCGGCTACCGCGACTATCCGGTGGTGATGGGCATCCTGATGTTCTCGGCCAGCATGGTGCTCATCGGTTCGCTGCTGGCCGACATCCTCTATGCGGTCATCGATCCGCGGATCCGGGTGGGATAGGGGATGAACATCGCAACCTTGCAGACCATCCCCTTCACCCCCGGACAAGCCGCCTGGCAGCGCTTTACGCGCCATCGGCTTGCCGTGGCCGGCGCGACGATCATCGTCATCCTGCTGCTCGGCTCGGCCTTCGGTCCCTATCTGCTGCCCTTCGACGACACCTACATCGACATCATGAATCGTTTCGCGTCGCCGCTGACCGGCGCGCATGTGCTCGGTACGGACGAGCTTGGCCGCGATGTGCTGGCACGGCTGATGATGGGCGGCCGCGTGTCGCTCTCCATCGGCATCGTGGCCATGGTCATCGCGATGGCGGTCGGCATTTTGGTCGGGACTTTCGCCGGCTTCTATGGGGGCGTGGTCGGCGCCGTGCTGATGCGCTTCGTCGACGCGGTGCTGTGCTTTCCCGCCATCTTCCTCCTGCTGGCGCTCGCGGCGCTGACCGAGCCGGGTTTCGTGGAGACCACCGTGCTCATCGCCGCCACCGCCTGGATGAGTGTCGCGCGCATCGTGGAAGCGCAGGTCCGCTCACTGCGCGAGCGCGACTTCGCGATCGCCGCGATCGCCTTCGGCTCGTCGAACCTGCGCATCATGTTCCACGAGCTGGTGCCCAATGCGACGGCGCCGATCGTGGTGGCGGCCACGCTCAACGTCGCCAAGGCAATCCTGCTTGAATCCTACGTCAGCTATCTCGGCTACGGCATCCAGCCGCCGGCCGCGAGCTGGGGCAACATGCTCAACAATGCCCAGATCTACATAACGAGCGCGCCCTGGCTTGCCATCGTGCCAGGTATCGCCATCACGCTGGCCGTCACCACCTTCAACTTTCTCGGCGATGGGCTGCGCGACGCTCTCGACCCGCGCATGACCATCTCGTGAAAGACCGTTCGGCCGATCTCATGATCAGGAGAGTCACATGTCCCCGCCGCTCAGCCGTATAGCAAGCGATGAGCGTTTGCCGGCGCAAGCCGATGTCGTGGTCATCGGCGGCGGCGTCATCGGCGTCTCGGCCGCCTATCACCTGGCCAGGAAAGGTCATTCCGTCGCGCTGGTCGAGAAAGGTCATGTCGGCGGCGAGCAGTCGAGCCGCAACTGGGGCTGGTGCCGCCAGCAAGGCCGTGCGCGTGCCGAAATCCCGCTGGCCCGCGAGGCGTTGCGGCTGTGGGAGGACATGCAGAACGATGCCGGGACCGATGCCGGCTTCCGGCGCACCGGTGTCTTGTTCTTGACCAAAAACCCCGAGGAACTGGCCGCCTGGCAGAAATGGGCCGAGATCGCGCGCGAACAGCAGGTTCATTCGATGGTGCTGTCGCCGGCTGAGGTCGCGGCGCGCATGCCCGACAACACCGACAAATGGATCGGCGGCCTGCACACGCCGAGCGACGGGCGCGCCGAGCCCTCGATGGCGGTGCCGGCGCTCGCGGCCGCCGCGCGCAAGCATTTCGTGACCCTTCATCAGGACTGCGCGGCGCGCGGTCTTGAGACTCAGGGCGGACAGGTGAGCGCGGTCGTCACCGAGAAGGGGACGATCCGCACGCAGTCCGTGCTGCTTGCGGGAGGCGCCTGGTCGTCGCTGTTCTGCCGGCGTCACGGGATCGAGCTGCCGATCGGCCTCGTCAACGCGACCGCCTGCCGGACGACGCCGGCGCCGGAAATCACGTCGGGCGCCCTCGGCACCGATCTCTATTGCATCCGCCGCCGCCTCGACGGCGGCTTCACGCTCGCACTGCGCAACCGCGGCACGGTGGAATTGTCGCCTGATCTCTTTCGCTACGCGCGGTCATTCCTGCCGACCTATCGGCACCGCCGCAAGGGGTTGAAGCTGTCGTTCGGAAAGTCGTTCTTCGACCAGCTCACGCGCGGCACAAATTGGAGCCTCGACAGGCCCTCGCCGTTCGAGGCCGAGCGCGTGCGCGATCCGGAGCCCGACATGTCGTTGGTCAATTCCGCCCTTGTGGCG